>JANOUJ010000449.1:0-8984 GCA_031416815.1 Chitinophagaceae bacterium | reverse complement strand
CGTACACTCGGCATGAAAAATATCATCAAACAAATGCAGAAAGCCGGTGTGAAAAGAATTATTGCCATTGGCGGCCTCGGTGCTTTAAATGCAGATGAAAACTCATTGCTGCTTGATGCAGACGATTACCCTGCAGAATATAAAGCGGTAGGACTGGAACATAAAAAAGCCTATGAACTGTTGAATGAAAGCGGCCTCGATTGGACCTTTGTTTGTCCGCCCAATATTATGAGCGAAGGGCCAACAGGTAGTTACACAACCAAAGCTGACTATCCACCTGATCAAAACAATTACAAAATAAACGCCGGCGACCTGGCTATGTTCATGTTGAATGAACTGGGGAAGAATGAATACGTAAAACAACGGGTTGGTATATCAAATTAGTATGGCTGAATAACCAATGTCAAAAAAAGAACTATTACTCAAATGCTTAATTACAAAAGATAAATTTATAAACAATCGCCTGGCCTCTCCTTCGGAGAGGGACTGAGGGTGAGGTAAAACAAACAAACATGAGAAAAATTTTCATCATCGCTCTGCTGTTCATCAGCAACACCCTCTTTGCACAGGATGCCATCGAATACCAAACACCCCCCAAAGAAATTTACGACCTCGTGATGGCAAAATCTACACCGGGTGTAAGTTTCGACGGTAAAGGACAATACATGCTCATAATGGAACGCAGCAGTATGCCTTCCGTGGAAGACCTTGCCCAGCCTGAGTTGCGCATTGCAGGTTTACGTATCAATCCAAACAATTTCGGCCCCAGCCGCACCACTTATTTTACTACCATCAGCATTAAGGATGTTAAAAGCGGCGCTGAATTCCCGATTAAAGGTTTGCCTGCAAATTTAAAAGCCGGCAACCTGCAATGGAGCCCCAATGAAGATAAAGCTGCATTCACCCATTTCAGCAATAACAACATCGACATGTATGTGATCGATATTAAGAACCGCACCGCAGCCAAAATAAATAAATCAGCATTGAACCATGTATTAAGTACTTCCTATAGCTGGATAGATAACAATACCATATTGTATGCAGCAGTAAGTAAACCATTAAGCGTGGCACCCAAAAAAACTGCAGCGCCCAAAGGCCCCGTGGTACAACAAAATTTAGGCAAGGTTGCAGCAAGCCCCACTTTCCAGGACCTGATTAAATCTCCTTTTGATGAAACACAGTTTGAATTTTATGCCACCAGCCAACTGGTAAAAAACACAAATGGCAGCGAAACAAAAATTGGTGCTCCAGCAATTTACAGCAGTGTAGAACCATCGCCCGATAAAAAATATTTACTGGTTGAAAAAATTGATAAACCTTTTTCATACCTGGTTACCGCATTTGGTTTTAACAGCACCATGATGATAACCGATATGAATACCACCACCGTAAAAGTATTGGCAAAATTACCCAGCAGCGAAGGCACGCCAAGAGGCAACGACAATGTATTGAATGCGCCACGCAGTTACGACTGGCTTGATAATTCACCCGCAACAGTAAGATGGATAGAACCATTGGACAGCGGCCTCATTAAAAAGAAAATGGATTACCATGATGCAGCATACATACTGGCAGCGCCATTTACAGGCGGTCCAAAAGAACTGGTAAAAACCCCTGAGCGCATGTACAATGTTACCGATGTTACCAACGGTTCCTTTTTTGTAACCGAAGGTTCACGTGCAAAACACCGTACTAAAATGAGCAGGCTTACTGCTGATGGTAAAATGGAAGTGCTGATTGACCGCAGCACCGACGATGCTTATAACGATCCCGGCACTCCCCTAACCGATAAAAATAAATATGGCCGTGAAACGCCCAAATTATTGAATGGCTCACAACTGGTAATGCGTGGTATGGGTGCTTCTGCAAAAGGTGACCTCCCTTTTTTAAATACATTCGACATCAACACTAAAGAAACCAAACAACTCTGGCGCAGCGAAGAACCTTATTACGAAACCGTAACCACGGTGTTGGATTACGATAAGATGATCATCGTTACCAACAGACAAAGCCAAACCGAACAACCCAATTATTACCTGCGTGATCTTAAAACCAGCTCCGCAAAAGTCATTACTAATTTCCCCGATCCGCAGCCCGGCATGCGTGGCGTAACCAAACAAAAAATAACTTACAAACGCAAAGATGGTGTTGACCTTGCCGCCGACCTGTATTTACCAAAAGATTATGATGCAAAAAGAGACGGCCCTTTACCGGTGATGATGTGGGCTTACCCACGTGAATTTAAAAGCGCTGCTGATGCTGCACAATTGCGTGGAAGCAAATACACTTTTACAAGAGTTGGTTATGGCTCCATTATTTTTTGGGCCACACAGGGTTATGCCATTATGGATAATACTGAGTTCCCCATTGTAGGCGAGGGCGACAAACAACCAAACGATAATTTTGTTGACCAACTTAAATGGAGCGCCGAAGCCGCCATTGATAAAATTGCTGAAATGGGTGTGGGCGACCGCAACCGTATTGCCGTTGGCGGTCACAGTTATGGTGCATTCATGACGGCGAACCTGGTGGCACATACCAACCTCTTTAAAGCAGGCATTGCCCGAAGCGGTGCATACAACCGTACGCTCACACCCTTTGGTTTTCAAAACGAAGAACGCACTTACTGGCAGGCGCCCGAAGTGTACAATGGCATGAGCCCCTTCAGCCATGCTGATAAAATTAAAACGCCCCTGCTGATGATACATGGCGAAGCCGATAACAACCCCGGCACTTTCCCCATACAAAGCGAACGCCTGTACAATGCCATCAAAGGCCACGGTGGCACCGTGCGTTTTGTGCAACTGCCTTTCGAAAGCCACGGCTATGCAGCCAAAGAAAATATACTGCACATGCTTTGGGAACAAAACCAGTGGCTGAATAAATATGTGAAGAATGCGGCGGGCTCACCGTATGTGAAGTAGTACTCACTAAAAGTTGGTAACCCTGCTTATAATTATTTAAACCAAACAAATGAAAAAGACAATTTTTATCGCAGCTACAATTATTCTTTTATCTGCGTGCAACGAAAAGGCAATTGATACCAAAGCGGAAGGTGAGAAACTGATGCAAACGAGTAGGGAATGGTCAAAGTTAGCTGCTGCAGGTGATCTGGAAAAAACCGTTAGTTACTGGACTGAAGATGCTATCATGTATGATGCCCACCGTCCGACAATGAAAGGCAAAGCCGCCATCCGCAAAATGGTGGAAGAGAGTTTAAAAATTCCAGGCTTTAAGATCAGTTGGGAGCCAAAGGAAGCAGTTATTTCCAAAAGCGGGGATATGGGTTATCTCCACGAAGAATCTGTCATCAACATCACAGACTCTACCGGAAAACCGGTTACCATGCGCTTTAATGGAATCTCAATCTGGAAAAAACAGGGTGATGGTACCTGGAAAAATGCGGTTGAGATTATGACGCCGGTGGTCTCCAATCAATAACCAAAATTTAATTACAATTATAGTGCAAAGGCTGGGTTAATACCAGCTTTTGTTTTTCATAGCATCAGCATTGCGTCGCAATCCTTTCATCGGCATACCTATGGGGAACTTTTACTCAAACAAAATCTGCAATTTGTCTCATAACATTTCTTTTATTTAAATTGAAATACTTGCCGTTTTAATTTATCTTACTCATCCTATTTTATCGTATCATTCCATACTATAAACCAACATTATGAAGAAATTAATTGCCCTCTCCTGCATGGCTGTTATGTATTGCCTTTCTGCAACCGCACAAATTGATGCCGGCCTTTTCCGTTATCCAGATGTGTCAAAAACACAGATCGTTTTTAGTTATGGAAATGATATCTGGATCATTCCAAAAAGTGGCGGTACGGCAGAAAAGCTCAGTTCGCCTCCCGGTGTTGAAAGCTTTCCCAAGTTTTCCCCCGATGGAAGAACAGTTGCTTTCAGCGGCAATTACGATGGCAATTCAGATGCTTATACTATTCCTGTGAATGGTGGTGTGCCCATGCGTTTAACATCGCATGGTATGCCGGATCGTGTGGTGGACTGGACACCCGATGGCAAACGCATTTTATTTGCATCGGGCCGTGAAAGCGGCAGGAACCGGTTCAACCAATTCTATACCATTGCCGCAACAGGCGGGCCTTCGGAAAAATTACCTTTCGCCTATGCGGAGTTTGGTTCTTTTTCTCCCGATGGAAAACAAATGGCAGTAACTTTTATTTCGCAGGCTTTCCGCAACTGGAAAAGATATCGTGGCGGCATGAATGCCACTATTCAATTGTACAATTTTACAAACAACAGCTCACAAAATATTTCGGTAAATGAAACCGCTGCAAATGAATTTCCCATGTGGCAGGGCGACCATATTTATTTTTTATCTGATCGTGGAAACGAACAACGCATGAACCTCTGGAGATATGCTGTCAGCACAAAAAAATATGAGCAGCTCACGAATTTTAAAGATCATGATATTCATTTCCCATCTGCCGGCCCCGATGATATTGTATTTGAACAGGGCGGAAAATTATACCTCTTCTCCTTTGCATCCCAACAGGCAAAAACGGTTCCGGTTAATGTAGTGACCGATAAAGCTGCTTTAAAACCAAGATCCGTTACGGTTGACAGGTATGTACAACATGCCAACATCAGCCCCGATGGTAACCGTGCTTTGCTGGAAGCAAGGGGCGATATCTTTTCCATGCCGGCTGAAAATGGTTTTGTAAAGAACATTACCCGTTCCACCAATGCAAACGAGCGCTACCCTGCCTGGTCACCCGATGGAAATACCATTGCTTACTGGAGCGATCAATCCGGCGAGAATGAATTGTGGCTGTCGCAACCCGGTAAAGAAGATGCTCCAAAAAAAGTTACGGATTATGGGACCGGTTTCGGCTATAAATTATTCTGGAGCCCCAACAGTAAAAAAATAGTTTTTATTGATAAGGCGATGAAGATAAAAATGTACGATGTTACCAATGGCAGCACAACAGAAATTGACCAGGCACTCCGCTTTATGCACGGCGGCTGCGAAGGCTTTTCTGTAAGCTGGTCGCCCGACAGCCGCTGGGTCACTTACAGCCGTGACCTGGATAATTATCATAACGCAGTATATATTTACGATGCCCAGAACAAAAAGAATACGCAGGTTACAGATGGTTTTTATAAATGCGATAACCCCGTGTTTAATACCGAAGGAAAATATCTTTACCTCACCACCAACCAGAATTATACACCTTACTACAGCGATATAGATAACTCTTTTATCTATGGCAACAGTACACAGCTTGCTGTCATGTCTTTAAGAAAAACAACACCTTCTATTTTGTTTCCTAAAAATGATACCGTTGCTTTAAAGGCCGATGAATTGGGGGCTGAAAAGAAGAAAGATACCACAGCAAAGAAACCGGCTTCAACGGCTGTTGATATTGACTTTGACGGTATGCAGGCAAGGATGACTTTGTTACCAGTGAGTGCAGCCAATTATGGTAACCTGGCGGCAGTAAAAGGAAAGATACTTTACCAGAAATTTCCAAACCTTGGCAGCGGGCAGGATGCAAAGGCGTCGCTTAAATATTTTGATATAGACAAACGGGAAGAAAAAAATATTTTGGATGATATCAACAGTTACTGGCTCTGTGCAAATACCAATAAATTATTGGTGCGGCGTGCCGCTACTTATACAGTTATAAAGCCCGAAGAGAACCAGAAATTTGAAAAGCTCCTTCGCCTGAATGAAATGGAAATGATGGTTGACCCTGTGGCCGAATGGAAAGAACTCTTCAACGATGCATGGCGCCTGGAACGGGATTATTTCTACGATCCAGGCATGCACGGCGTAAACTGGAACACGGTAAAGGAACGCTATGCAAAAATGCTGGAAGGTGCCATTACCCGTGAGGAAGTTGACTTTATTATTGGGGAAATGATCGGCGAATTGAACGCCTCACACACGTATCATGGTGGCGGTGATATGGAAAGGCCCAACGCAAAAAGTGTGGGCTACCTCGGTATTGACTGGCAGGCTGAAGGAACTTTTTACAAAATAAAAACCATCATCCGTGGCGCTTCCTGGGATGCGGCTACACGTTCGGCGTTAGATCAACCCGGCGTTAATATTCCGGAAGGAAGTTACATACTGGCTGTAAATGGAATGCCAATCACAAGCGACCAGGAGCCTTATGCTTTCTTCCAGGGACTGGATAAAAAAACCGTAGAACTCACTTATAATACAACACCAACTTTTGCCGGAGCAAAAACAGCCATTGTGCAAACCATGGATAATGAATATCAATTGCGTTACCTGGCGTGGGTAGAAGCCAACCGCAAGCGTGTTGACCAGGCAACCAATGGCGAAGTAGGATATATTTATGTGCCAAGCACCGGTCGTGACGGGCAGGAAGAACTCACCCGCCAGTTTAATGCACAGTGGGATAAAAAAGCATTGGTGATTGATGAACGTTTTAACAGCGGCGGACAAATACCCGACCGTTTTATTGAAATGCTCAATCGTACGCCCCTTGCCTATTGGGCTACCCGTGATGGTGCTGCATGGCCCTGGCCGCCCTTTGCACATTTTGGCCCCAAGGTTATGCTTATGAATGGATGGAGCGGCAGTGGCGGTGATGCTTTTCCGGATTATTTCAGAAAGAAAAATCTTGGCCCGTTGATCGGTACAAGAACATGGGGCGGATTGATAGGTATAAGCGGTATGCCCTTATTAATTGATGGCGGTAATATTACAGCGCCAACCTTCCGCATGTACAACCCCGATGGTAGCTGGTTTAAAGAAGGCCATGGTGTTGACCCCGATATTGCAGTTGATGAAGACCTTGGTTCTATGAGCAGAGGCATTGATCTGCAACTGGAACGTGCCATTACAGAAATAAAAGCGGCCTTAAAGAACAAAGGATATAATGCGCCGAAACAACCGGGATATGAGAAACGGAATAATTGATTTTAAAATTCCGAATATTATGATCAGACAAACTTGATTACATTTATAATACAACGGCTGGTTTAATACCAGCTTTTGTATTTTTACAGCATCATCCCTTCCCGGTCCGTTCAGGCGGGGTTGCGTCGCAATCCTTTCATTCTTAATGTCAATATAAATCATGCATCTTTACCCAATGAAACAATTACTATTCTTATCAATTCTTTGTCCCCTTTTGTCGGCTGCACAAAATAAAACGCACCGTTTTGAGAACGATACTTTATATACGTCGAGTGGTTTTAAAATTTACGAAGGCCAAACCCTTCGCATTGGTAAAAGAGCCAACGATTTCATTGGCTTCCGGTATATCAGCAAGATCAGCACGGTTATCACATCATTGGAAAATAATAGCGTAGTGGTTAAAGAACTGTCTCATTATGGCTCCTCTCCCACAGGCAGTGCCGAAATCGATGTAAAAGCGGCGATTAATTACAGGGATGGTTCAAAAGGTTTGGTCCGCTTCACACTTGCCTTCGACCTGGCCATTGGCAGCCGCCTCCCAGGCACCACTAGCGAATTAATATTACCAAAAGAAAATTTAATCACTAAAGAGCAGGCTATTGCCATGCAAAAACCTGCCCTTGAAGACGACACATTGCATACATCCAGCGGTTTTAAAATTTATAAAGGGCAGCTATTGCAGTTTGGAATTGCAACGGGTAGCAATGACAGGTTTAAGTATGTAAACATCTTAACAGGCATTACGCACCGTTCGCTAGAAAACAAACTAATATTGGTAAAAGAGATCAAAGGACTTAGTTTTTCTGTATTGGGTAATGCATACATAGACATAATTGGCATTCTCGCTTTAAAGAATAATCGTAAAATGGAGGTAGAGATACACATGGCTTTTGACCATGCGATCGAAAATATTCCCGGCATACCCAGCGAAGTGGTTGCACCGGATGAATTCAGGGGTAAGCTTAAAAGAGATGCGGTGGCTGAATTAGCAAGAATAGAAACTTTGTACCATTCCAAAATAATTACTAAAGAAGAATTGGAAGCAGCTACTAAGAAGCTATCAACACAATAACAACACAACCTCAGGGCCTCTTCTCCTTCAAATATTTTATAAATGCTTCCGCAAAAGCCTTATCAGGCAAAATGAGATTTGCAAAATCAATTGTTCCAGACTCAAGTTCCTTAAAAGCGGCTATCTCAAATTCTTTTTCATATAGCTTGCCTTTGATGGCGTATAGAGGAACTTCGATGCACTTGGCATCGGTTTTGGTTTTCCATAAACTACTTTCAAGAAAATATATTTTTCTTTCAAAGTCAATATTCCGTAAAGGAATTACAGTGGTATACAAATTTGTGCCAGCAAACCAAAGGCTATCATTACTAAGAAAATATTTAAAGGAATTGCCGCCGCTGGTGCCCATGTAGAATGCAAAATCCTCATCATTTTTGTTCGACAGCACTTTTTCAATTTTAGCCTCATGCTCACCCTGCGGCGCCGCCTGGCACCAGGAAGATATATGAAAACACAAGCCCACGATCAACAGGTAAAAGGATCTCATAATTATTTTTACTTAAACATAGTATTTATAAGTCAACTTTTCTTTTTTATACGCAGCATTCTCCTGTCCTGGTTTCATTTACAAACGATTTTTTCTCTGATACACAGGATTCTAAACAAATTTTCGTTACTTTATTCTCCAGCATCACACGGCATATCATCCGGGATAAGATCCCATAATAAATTTAAATACCTGACCATGAATATAAAAGAAGTACTGCAGGCTGCTCATGCATTGTTTTTTAGTTTATTATTAATGGCATCATGCAATCGAAAAGCCAAAGCTCCTGCAAGTGAAACCATCAACGCTATGGACCTCAAACGGGGAGATATCGTTTTATGCGGTCCGCCCGATAAAGAATTTGGCACCGTCTCGTTTGCAACTTCCTGTTCAGAAAAGACCAGCAAAGATTTTGATCTTGCCATGGCGCTGCTGCATTCCTTTGAGTATGATGAGGCTGAAAAAGCTTTTGCAAAGATCATTGATGAAGAGCCCACTTG
>JANOUJ010000448.1:0-2818 GCA_031416815.1 Chitinophagaceae bacterium | reverse complement strand
ATCTTACCCAACCAATTGTATTGATGAGTGGGAAGAAAAATTAGATAAGATCGTTGAAGAAACAATCAACCAGAACATGACACTCATCAGTGGTATACCGCCATGGATGCAGATGTACTTTGACAGGCTGACTGAAAAGAGCGGGAAAAAAGTGGGAGAACTATTCCCCAATTTTAATTTGATGGTACAAGGGGGTGTAAATTTTGAACCTTACAAAGCAAAACTTTTTGAAAGTATTGGCCGTAAAATTGATTGTATAGAATTGTTTCCGGCAAGCGAAGGTTTTTTTGCTTTCCAGGATTCACAAAAAGAAGAGGGCTTATTGCTGAATACCAACAGCGGAATATTTTTTGAGTTTGTGCCTGCCGCAGATATTTTTGATGAAAACCCACCCCGGTTAACGTTGAAGGATGTGAAAGTGGGAGAGAACTATGCTTTGATCATCAACAGCAATGCAGGTTTGTGGGGATACAACATAGGAGATACCATTAAATTTGTTTCAACCAATCCTTACAGACTGGTGGTTACCGGCCGTACCAAACATTTTATCTCTGCTTTTGGTGAGCATGTTATCAGCGAAGAAGTTGAAGCTGCATTACTGCAGGCTGCAGCTGAAGAAAATATTCCCATTACAGAATTTACCGTGGCTCCAAAGATATCATCCGATGCCGGTAAAAGTTATCATGAGTGGTTTATCGAATTTGAGAATTCACCTGCAGATATGAAAGCATTCTCGAAAAAAGTAGATGATAACCTGCGTAAGCGAAATGTATACTACGATGATCTCGTTGGAGGCAATATTTTACAGCAACTAAAAATCTCACCCATAAAGAAGAATGGTTTCATTGATTATATGAAGAGTATTGGTAAGCTTGGCGGACAAAATAAAGTACCACGCCTGAGCAATGACCGGAAAATTGCAGAAGAGCTGGAGAAGTTTGTTAATTAAATGCCAACAGCCGCCATTTAAAGCTTATCAATATTTTTTTGCCTATTGTTTTCAAAATAATCTACTTTTGTATTCACAAACAATTTGATCAAACATTGAACAGGACTAAATTACATATCGCCAATACAAATTCTCCCGCCAGGGATATATTGTATACTATGGAGAGCCTGTTTGTATTTATATCCAGATCCCGACGTGGATGCTGATAGGACGAGTAGCTAAAACCTGCCCCTGTCAGTGAAAAAAGTCTCCGAAAATTTCCTTTAACATCATTTAATCATTCTTTCAATTTTTTACAATTGGAAAACAGTAATATAATTATCAGGGTTGCAACTGCAGCCGATACACAATACGCTACAATCATCACGGATGAAATGGCTTCTTCGGCCAAGGCCCGTGGTACGGGCATAGCCAAACGTTCTCCTGATTATATTGTACAAAAAATACAGGAAGGGAAAGCAGTTATTGCTGTAACAACCGAAGGTGATTGGGTTGGTTTTTGTTATATAGAAGTATGGGAGCATAACAAGTTTGTTGCCAACAGTGGCTTGATCGTTTCTCCTGCATACCGCAAAACAGGCGTTGCAAAAGCTATAAAGAAAAGAATTTTTGAATTGAGCCGTGAAAAATATCCTGAGTCGAAAATATTTGGATTGACAACCGGCCTGGCCGTGATGAAAATAAATTCCGATCTGGGTTATGAACCGGTAACGTATTCTGAGCTCACCAATGACGAACAGTTTTGGGCAGGTTGTAAAAGTTGCGTTAACTATGATATTCTGATGAGCAAGGAAAGAAAAAACTGTATGTGTACAGCCATGCTCTTTGATCCTGCCGATCACTATACCCCTGAAGAAACCAAACAGGAATTTAAAAAGCATTCAAAAGGTTACGAACGCTTTATGCGGATAAAGCAAAGCAGACTGGTTGCTTTCTTGCAAAAAAAACAAGGCGGCGGAAGTTCGAAATCATTATTACGTTATTTTTTTAATTTTTTAAACTGATCT
Source organism: Chitinophagaceae bacterium (assembly GCA_031416815.1). GTDB lineage: Bacteria > Bacteroidota > Bacteroidia > Chitinophagales > Chitinophagaceae > Ferruginibacter. The sequence continues at coordinate 862 of JANOUJ010000448.1, read as the reverse complement.
ATATGAGTAAGAAAGTTGTTTTGGGTTTTAGCGGCGGATTGGATACAACTTACTGTGTAAAATACTTCACAGAAGAAAAAGGTTACGAAGTGCATTCGGTAATTGTAAATACCGGTGGCTTTAGTGATGACGAATTGAAAAAGATTGAAGCACATGCTTATAGGCTTGGTGTAAGATCGCATACCACCGTTAATGCTGTTAAAAGTTATTACGATAAAATAATTAAGTACCTCGTATTCGGAAACGTGTTAAAAAATAATACCTATCCTTTAAGTGTTAGTGCTGAAAGATTAAGCCAGGCTGTTTTTATTGCGGAGCATGTTCAACATTTAAATGCTGATATAGTGGCTCATGGCAGTACCGGTGCAGGTAACGACCAGGTAAGGTTTGATATGATCTTCAATATCATGATTCCCGGTGTTGAAATTTGTACACCGATCCGTGATCTGAAATTAGCCCGTGAAGATGAAATAGCTTATTTAAAAAACAAGGGGGTGGACATGAATTTTGACAAGTCAATGTACTCGATCAATAAAGGTTTGTGGGGTACCAGTGTTGGCGGTAAGGAAACATTGAATAGTAAAGGTATGTTGCCTGATGAAGCCTGGCCAACGCAGGTTACAGCAACAGAATCAAAATCTGTTTGTCTTGAATTTGTAAAAGGAGAGTTGGTTGGTATTGATGGAAACACATTTGCTCATCCAACAGAAGCCATTCAACACTTACAATCCATTGCCGGTCCTTTTGGTATTGGCAGAGACATTCATGTGGGCGATACCATCATCGGCATTAAAGGCCGTGTGGGTTTTGAAGCGGCAGCACCCATGGTAATTTTAAAAGCACACCATGCTTTGGAAAAGCA
>JANOUJ010000447.1:0-2242 GCA_031416815.1 Chitinophagaceae bacterium | reverse complement strand
ATCTGTATCCATATAAAAAATTAAAAGACAATGACAGTCCAATAAAATTACTGCTAAATATAAATATACACAACTAAATCAAAATTCCATAAACCCAACTCATTGGTTTTAGAAACAGCTTATTGAGATTTTTCCACAAATTGCTGATTGCTTATCTAACACCCATAAAAACTGCCAATATTAATAGTTATATTGTGTTAGAAAAAATTATATGGAAATACAAAAAGATATCCGCCTGGCGGTTTTAATAGATGCCGACAATGTGCCTTACAGCAATGTAAAAGGCGTGATGGAAGAAATTACCAAATACGGAACGCCCACTTTTAAAAGAATTTATGGCGACTGGACTAAACCAACCGTAAGTGGCTGGAAAAATGTGCTGCTGGAAAATGCCATCACACCCATTCAGCAATACAGTTATACCAGCGGAAAAAACTCAAGTGACAGCGCCTTAATTATTGATGCCATGGATATTTTATATTCGGGCAAGGTAGATGGGTTCTGCATCATCAGTAGCGACAGTGACTTTACAAGGTTGGCAACAAGGCTAAGGGAAGCCGGCATGAAAGTGTTCGGCATCGGGCAAAAGAAAACACCCAATCCTTTTATCGTTGCCTGCGATAAATTCATTTACATGGAGATCATACCAGTGTTTGGTGCAGAAGCTGAAGAAGTAAATACTGTTAAAACAAAATCAAGCAAACCTGTTGCTCCCAAGCCTTCGATTGATAAACTAAGTAAAGAAACACTGAAATTAATTGCACATACAATTAACGACCTGGCCGACGAAAACGGCTGGGCATTTTTAGGAGATGTAGGAAACCTAATCTTAAAAAAGCAACCCAACTTCGATCCCAGGAATTATGGATTTCCAAAGTTAACGCCTTTAATAAAATCAGCTCCGCAATTTGAAATTGATAAAAGGGAGACGGATAAGACCGGAATAAAATTAGTGTACATCCGCAATAAAAATTAATCGATCTTTCCTACCGTCCAATTCACACCATCAGAAATAGCTATAATTTGCATAGGGCATAAGTTTTACAAAAAGCTGTTAAACAATAGTAAATCCAGGACGGGCCTGCAATAAAAGTAGAAAATAAACTGATTACAAACGGAAAATTATGATCTGGAAACTTGGGGTTGCCTAGAATTTATCAATCCTTTTTGTGCCACTATACAACTCGTATTCCAGCAAACGACAATCGAAAAGTTAAAAAAAAGCCCCGGCTGCAATGTGGCCGGGGTTTTTTTTAAATTGATCGGTTAGTGTTTTACGATCTTGAATACAGATTCCTTATCATTATTCCGGATCTTAACTATATAATGCCCAGCGGCTAGCCCTGCAATATTTACAGCCGTAGTCGCAAGTGTTGTATTTTTTACAAGCAACATTTTTCCATACATATCAAATATCCTGATGTTGGCGGTTTTATCCAAGTCAGGAATATTAATGGTCAACACATTTCTTACGGGGTTGGGAAATAAATTAATGAGTTTATTAACCATTATTTCTTCGTCGCCAAAAGAAGCAGTACCGGTTCCAATCCTTAATGTATAGCAGCTTGCAGCATTATTTGCCGAACCTGAAGGATATACCCTTGCATAATAAGTACCGGTTGCTACAGTGATATTAATGGTTTCACTGGTCGTTCCATTATTTCTTGATCTTCCGATTCTTGAACCGGAAGCATTTTGCAGATCAAGTTGATAATTGGCAGGCAATGTTGTGAGCGTTGCCGTAATGGTACCGCCGTTAGTAATGGTAAATTGGTAAAAATCAACATCATTAACCGGGCTGATAGTACCCTTTACATCGGTATTTAGCGGAATAAGGGCGGCCCCACTCCTGCTGCCATTTGTACTTACATCGTAAACACCTGGGCAGGTTACGGGCGGTGTTGCGGTTGTAAATGATACCTGTACATAAGCACTGTTACTGGCTGTACAATTGGTGCGTACACTCCAGTTATATAAGGTAGATGCCGACAGGCCTGTTAAATTAACTGTAGTTGCAGTTGTTGCTGTTGCAGCATTTATCCAGTTTGCAGATGCATTGGTTTTATAATCCACATCATATGAAATGGCTCCTGCAGCCGCTGTCCAGCTTGCAGTTGCACTGTTGGTGGTAATGGCAGTTGTTGTTAAACCCGTTGGTGCATTGCAAATAGGTGCAGCCGTTGTAAATTGTGCCTGTGTATATCCACTGGTACTGCTGCTGCAATTTGTTCTTACCCTCCAG
>JANOUJ010000446.1:0-5724 GCA_031416815.1 Chitinophagaceae bacterium | reverse complement strand
ATTTTACCTGGGCCTTGCTATACTCTGGATACTGTTATTATTTGTTGGGTATCTTTTTTTAAAACACAGGTTACGCATTTTGCTCCGCAGGATTGCAGCACCCATGTCGATCGCTTTTAGTACCGCCAGTAGCGAAGCGGTTTATCCTAAACTGGTAGAAGAAATGGAGCGTTTTGGATGCAATAATAAAATTGTGAGTTTTGTTTTGCCCCTTGGTTATTCGTTCAACCTGGATGGTAGTATGATGTATATGACTTTTGCCAGCATGTTTATTGCGCAGGCATTTAACGTTACCTCTATAACAGGCGATGTTACCCAGCAGATCATTATGCTCCTTGTATTTTTGGTTACCAGCAAAGGCATTGCCGGTGTACCCAGGGCATCGCTGGTGGTGGTGCTGGCAACAGGAGCCATGTTTGGTTTACCACCGGAGGGTGTGGGTTTAATATTAGCCATTGATGTGTTTTGCGATATGGGCCGTACGATGACAAATGTTTTAGGAAATGCGCTGGCAACCGCTGCAGTTGCCAAATGGGAGGGCCAGTTGGAAACTCCTTAAAAATTATCTGATACCAAGTATTTATGAAACAAGTTGTTTTTTTTATCTTTTTTTTAATGCTGTCAATTGTAGACTTACAGGCACAGGATTCACTTGCTTTGAATTTAATTAACCAATACAAAAAGCATTTAAAGAGCACGCAAGTGCGTGTAAATAATGTTGATTACACTACTGATAAAAAAGGGTATGTAACGATAAAGAACCCGCTACCGGAATCTATTAATATTATAACCGCTGGATACGATGTGGAAACCATTGCTGTTACAGAAATAGGAACGGAGAACGAGATCGTAGTAAACAAGCAATTTAGCTGGACCGACCTGCTGACCCCGATGTTTTACATTTTGTATGGAGGGATATGGTTATTGATCCTCATAATTTTTGCAGAAACAGGATTATTTGTTGGCTTCTTTTTTCCCGGTGATTCCCTGTTATTTGTTGCCGGTATTCTCAGCACTTCATTGGTTGATTCGATTTCTTTAAATACAGGCAACGATTTTTTAAATCTGATGATCATTGCAGCATTATGCACTGTTGCCGGAATTCTGGGAAATACGGTTGGATATATGACCGGCCGTAAAGTGGGCCCGGCCATGTTTAAGTGGAGGGACAGATTGCTGTTTAAACAAAAATATTTACACCAGGCAAAGGATTTTTATGATAAGCATGGTGGTGGTGCCATTGTGTTTGCACGGTTCCTGCCATTTGTACGCACTTTTGCACCAATTGTAGCCGGTATTGTAGGTATGGATAAAAAGAAGTTTGCTTTTTATAATATTGTTGGATGTATTGCGTGGGTTACTTCTATGTTATTAATCGGTCATTATTTAAATGCATTTACAAAAAAACAATTTGGAATAGACCTGGAAGAACACCTTGAAATAATTGTTATAGTCATTGTTTTGCTAACAACAGCTCCCGTATTGTTTAAAATGTTTTTTGGCAAAAAGAAAAAAGTTGATGAACATATCCTCTAACAGACCTGCTTCTGTTTTCAACATTGCCGTAATAGTAGCCGCCCTTGGCTACTTTGTGGATATTTATGACCTGCTGTTGTTTACCATCGTGAAAAAAGCAAGCGTATTGGAAGTAGGAGCTACTGATGCTACTTTACTGGCAGATAGTACCAAAATAATCAACTGGCAAATGCTTGGTTTATTAATTGGTGGAATTGTTTGGGGTGTTTTGGGCGACAAAAAAGGCAGGCTTTCCGTATTGTTTGGGTCGATCATTTTATATTCTGTTGCAAATTTTATTACAGGCTTTGTTCAAACCGTTGACCAATATGCATGGTGCAGGTTTGTTGCCGGACTCGGTTTGGCAGGTGAGCTAGGCGCTGGCATAACACTGGTTAGTGAATTACTGCCTAAACATAAAAGAGGTATCGGCACTTCATTGGTGGCAGGCATTGGATTGTTTGGTGCAGTAGCTGCATACTTTACTTACCAGTGGACGAATGAAGATTGGCGCCTTTGTTATAAAATAGGTGGTGGATTGGGGATCCTTTTATTGTTTCTAAGAATAAGTGTTGCGGAATCCGGAATGTTTCAACAATTAAAGGAAACCAATATACAGCGTGGAAATTTTTTCATGTTTTTCAATAATGCAAAACGATTTAAAAAATACTTCCTTGCAATTTTAATCGGCTTGCCAACCTGGTATGTGATCGGTATCCTGGTAAATCAAAGCGACAGGTTCGGCAAAGCCATGTTCGGTAGTACAACCATTGATTCCGGCCGTTCGATCATGTTTGCCTATACGGCAATTGCCATTGGCGATATTTTAATTGGCTTTGTAAGCCAGTATTTTAAAAGCCGTAAAAAAGCGCTGTTGTTATTTTATTTGCTTACAACAGTTTCACTAATTATCTTTTTCAGTGGTGTCAATGATTCTGATACCCGTATGTATATAATTTGTGCCTTGCTGGGTTTCAGTACAGGGTTTTGGGCCATCTTTGTAACGATGGGTGCCGAGCAGTTTGGAACTAACCTCAGAGCCACGGCTGCCACTACCATTCCCAATATGGTTCGTGGCGCTTTGCCTTTAATAAACCTTTTATTTTTAAATCTATTTCAAAAAAACTGGGAGTGGTCTTTAATTAATAGTGGAATTGTAACCGGTATCATTGTGCTTGCAGTTACATTTATTGCATTTTATTTTACTGAAGAAACTTTCCATAAAGACCTGAACTATACAGAAGAATAGCGCCTTCTATCTCCTTTCAGAAGGAAGAAAAGCAGGCGATGGCCTGGTAAGAAGTTTAAATTTCTGTGCTTCTGTGCGTCTGCGGGAAAACTTTTCCGCAGGCGAAAAAAGAAAGATCACTTTTATAAATTTTTGTAATCTGTGGCAAAAAAATTTCTCATCATACGTTTTTCATCTATCGGCGATATTGTGTTAACCTCACCTGTCATCCGTTGTCTGCGTAAAAAATATCCCGAAGACGAAATACATTTTCTCACCAAGTATGCCTTTAAAAATATGGTGGCTCACAACCCGTATATCAATAAGATTCACACGCTGGGCGACAGCTTTGAACTGATGCTGCACGAATTGGCCACTGAAGGATATGACTATATCATTGACCTGCACCACAACCTGCGTACACTACGTATCAAAAAACATCTAAAGACCGTAAAATCATTTTCCTTTAGTAAACTAAATGTAGAAAAATTCATTCTGACCAATTTTAAAATAAGCACACTTCCTAAAAAGCATATTGTTGACCGCAATTTTGAATGTATAAAAGCACTGGATGTTGAGAACGATGGGTACGGCCTGGATTATTTCATTCCCGCTTTTGAGCAGGTTAAGGAAAGCGATCTTCCTACTTCCCACATGCACGGATATATTGCTGTGGTAATTGGTGCTGCCCTGGCAACCAAAAAACTTCCGCTGCATAAACTAAAGGAATTGTGTTCATCCATTGACCATCCCATTATTTTATTAGGTGGAAAGGAAGATTATGAAGATGGTAAAGCCATCGCAAAAATTGACGAGATAAAAATTTACAATGCCTGTGGTAAATTTAACCTGAACGAATCGGCCGATCTTGTTAAAAAATCAAAACTGGTAATTACCCACGATACAGGCCTGATGCACATTGCAGCGGCTTTGCAAAAGCCGGTCATTTCTGTTTGGGGAAACACGGTCCCTGCATTTGGTATGTATCCTTACTATGGTAAAAGGTCAAACATGCAGTACGATGTGGTTGAGGTGAACAAACTCTGGTGTCGGCCCTGCAGTAAGATCGGCTATAAAAAATGTCCCAAAGGTCATTTTAAATGTATGGAAAATATTGCTGTTAACGATATTGTAAATCTGGTTAAGCAACGATTAATGCAATAATAAAAACTATCGATTTGAGTTATATTGCATCATTCTATGGTTAAATATATCCTCCTCATTTTTTTTACATTGGCAGGCGGTGCCGCCTCTGCTCAACTTACCGTTAATATTCAATGGCAAAGTGTAAAACCAGGTTATTCCGGGGATAGTATTTATTATGATGCTGATCGTAAGCTTACCTGGGTTGACTTTAAAGGGAGGCCGGATGCCGGAAGTCCTGCCGGAGCCATAACTGAATCGGGATTTGGATATCGCATGAGCATGCAATCTTACAATCGCAAAACAAGCATTAATATTACCGTTTTTTGCTACTTTAATAAAAATAAATCCTGGGTAAAAAAAAGGATGAAGACGGCTTATGCACTCGAGCATGAGCAGCATCATTATGATATTACTTATATCAACACCTGTTTGTTCATTCAAAAATTAAACGCAGCAAAACTCTCCAGGTCAAATTTTGCATCCGTAGTTGAAAAACTTCATGACGAGTGTTTTGCTGCACTCAATAAAATGCAGGATGAATATGACGGAGAAACCTCCAATGGAAGAATAGAAAGCATGCAGTTCATTTGGAATAAAAAAATTGATGCCCAACTTGCGGCACTTGCTACAAATTAACGATGAGTACAGGTATCTTTAATTCGTGCCTTACTGTATTTACAGTTTCACCATAAATAAAATCTTTTATCCCGGTATGTCCGTGGGCGCCCATAACAAGCATATCGGCGTTAACACCCTTAGCGATCCGTACAATTTCTTTAGCCCTGTTTTTATAGCCAAGAAAGCCCTCGGCAGTAAAACCCCGGTTCTGTAATTGAAATACATAAGAGTCCATACGCTCTTTATCCTTCCTCGATTCATAGTCATCGCTTTCATCTCCAAATAATTTGGCAGAAGCACTCTCAACAATATGCACCAGCAGGTAATGTGTATTTTCTTTTCCCTGCCCGATTGCATAGGCCAGTAATTTTTGATCGTTATCACTAAAGTCGAGAGCAATGGCTATTTTATTAAAACTTGGTATTACCAGGTTAATAAGTGTGTTCGTTTCAGGGTGTATTTTTATGGAAGCCGGTTTTTTATTTTTAACAAGTATTGGAAAGATCAGGGAGTATATCAAAAGTCCAACAAAGAAAAGCCCTGCTATAATAATCACCGTTTTCAAAATCATGTTATCTGAAGTGCCGAAGAAATCTAAGGCTTCTCCCATCAGCATTTTTAAATTCAGGTAAACCAGCACAGAAGCCACTAGCCAGGCTAAAAATTGCACAAAAGGTTTTATGGCAAATGAGCCCATTGTTTTTTTATCGCTTACAAAATGAATAAGCGGTATTACTGCAAAACCCAGTTGCAGACTTAATACCACCTGGCTGAATATTAAAAGGCTATCTACTTCACCTTCTCCAAATATGGCAATAACTATGATGGCAGGAATGATCGCTATCAGGCGTGTTATCAGTCTTCGCATAATCGGGTTGATGCGCAGGCGTAAATAACCTTCCATTACAATTTGTCCTGCAAGTGTTCCGGTCACGGTAGAACTTTGACCGGAAGCGATCAATGCTATGGCAAATAAAGTAGATGCAAAATTAGACCCCAGCATAGGAGACAGCAATTCATGCGCCTGTTTAATTTCTGCTACTTCTGTTTTCCCGGTTTGAAAGAACACTGTTGCAGCAAGTATGAGTATAGCCGCATTGATAAGAAAAGCAATGTTGAGTGCAACAGCACTGTCAATAAAACTGTATTTCAAAGCCTGTTTGATTCCCTGTTCCGTTTTTTTGATCTTCCTGGTTTGTACCAATGCGGAATGCAGG
>JANOUJ010000445.1:0-18420 GCA_031416815.1 Chitinophagaceae bacterium | reverse complement strand
GAAGACCCACGGGATTACCGGGTAAATTTTGATAAGATAAAAAATGAACTGGGTTTTACCATCACTAAAAAAGTGCCTGATGGAGTAAAAGAAATTTACACGCTTTTAAGATCCGGGGTTGTAACCGATTCCTTTGTAGAGAAGTTCAGGAACATTTGATGCCTAATAACGCGTAATTCAGGATATGCTCTGGCTTTTAGGCTGGAGCAGTTTTTTTATATAGGTTTGCAAAGCAATAATAAGCCAGATGTTTCGGCGTTTATTAAAAAAGCAAAACTATGCTGTTACTTAGTGGCCCTAATATAGCGGGCAATGAATGGAAATATGTTAAAGATTGTTTGGACACTGGCTGGGTGAGTAGCGTTGGCGCTTATGTTGACCAGTTTGAAAAAATGAGTGCGGAGTTTGCAGGCACCAGGTATGCAGTGGCTACCAGCAGTGGCACAACAGCCTTACATATTTGTTTAGTGATGATGGGTGTTGATGCCGATGATTACGTAATTACACCCAACATCACATTTATAGCCACTTGCAATTCCATTAAATATACCGGTGCCGATCCCATTTTAATTGATACGGATGCTGCAACCTGGCAAATGGATTTGAATTTACTGGAGCAATTTTTTTTAGATGAAACAGAACAACGTAACGGTGTATGTTATTATAAAAAAGATGGACGCAGAATACCGGTTTTAATGCCCGTACATGTGTTGGGTAATATGTGTGATATGGACAGGCTGATGGGCTTAGCCAAAGAAAATAATGTTACGGTGATTGAAGACAGCACCGAAGCTTTGGGGTCTTATTATAAAGGCAAACATGCAGGCAGTTTTGGTTTGATGGGTACATTTAGTTACAATGGCAATAAAATAATTACAACTGGTGGCGGCGGCATGATAGTAACCGATGACGAGGCTTTGGCGAAAAAAGCCAAGCATTTAACCACGCAGGCCAAATGCGATCCTTTTGAATATAAGCACGATGAAATTGGCTACAATTATCGCCTGGTGAACGTTGCAGCTGCCATGGGCGTGGCTCAAATGGAGCAATTGCCGGGCTTTATAAAACGCAAACAGGAGATAATGGCTTTTTATAAAAATGAATTGCAGGGTGTTGGGGATATAAAATTTCAGGATGTAAGTGCAGATGTAAATGCCAATTGCTGGTTACCAACTATCATGACGGAAAAACAAAAAGATGTGCTGAAGATTCTGAATGATAACAAAATGCAGAGCCGCCCGTTTTGGGTGCCTATGAATCAACTAAGCATGTTTACCGCCAATATTTTTTATAACAAAAGTGATCAGTCAGATTTGGTTTATCAGCGTTGCTTAAGCATACCCTGTTCAACAAATATTACCGATGAAGAATTAAAAGCCGTTAGCGATAAGATAAAAGAAGTGTTTTAGGAACGATTCTGGATGCTGGATACTGGATTAGAGTCTGTGAGTATCAAGAATCCAGTATCCAGCATCAAACTATTATGTACAAAATAATAAAACGAATTACCGATATACTAATTGCAACCATTGCTTTAATACTCTTGTCACCCCTTTTCATCCCTTCCATCATTATTTTATTGTTTACCGGGGAGCATGAAGTATTTTTTTTTCAAAAAAGAATTGGCTATAAAAACCGAGTCTTCAACATTTGGAAATTTGCTACCATGCTGAAGAACAGCCCAAACATCGGAACCGGTGAGATAACATTACGTAACGATCCAAGGGTAACGAAATTTGGCAAAATACTCCGCATAACCAAAGTGAATGAACTACCACAGATCATCAATGTTTTTAAAGGTGATATGAGTATTGTTGGTCCCAGGCCATTAATGGAAGTGAGCTTTAAGCAATATCCTGATGAAGTGCAGCAGAAAATTTATAATTGTAAGCCCGGTATGACTGGTATCGGTTCCCTCATTTTCAGGGACGAAGAAAAAATTGTTTCCAATTCATCGGATCCCCGGGCTATGTATCGAAACGTTTATCTGTATAAAGGCGAATTGGAATTATGGTATCAAAAAAATGCATCTTTATACACCGATTTTATGATCATCTTTCTTACAGCGTGGTCAATATTATTTCCTGAAAACAAATTAATAGAAAAGATCTTTAAAGACTTACCGGCACGCCTGTTTTAATCCATTAAAGTATCTTTGTTAAGCATTTTTTTAGTGTCGTGTTAAACAATTTTAGCTCCTGATTGTAAATACGCTAGATAAAACCAGCAGTATGCATTCCTTCACCATTAAAGATCTTGAAAACCTGTCAGGGATAAAAGCGCATACGATACGTATATGGGAACAACGATATTCATTTCTTAAACCAAGCCGTACCGACACCAATATCCGGGTTTACAGTAGCGATGAGCTAAAGAAATTATTAAACGTTGCCTTACTCAATAAATTCGGTTTTAAAATTTCTCACATCGACAAAATGAATGCGGTAGAGATATCTGATAAGATACTCTCTTTGAATCAGCAGGAAGCGATGCAGGACAGGATCATAAATATACTGATCCAAAATATGATTGACCTTGACATTGACGCTTTCGAAGCAGTATTGGATGATTTTATTTTGGCGAAGGGAATAGAAAAGACCATTTCGCAAATCATATTTCCATTCCTGGAAAAAATAGGCATTCTTTGGTTAACCAATCATATAAACCCAGGGCAGGAGCACCTGGTAAGCAACATTATTCGCCAAAAATTGATTGTGGGTATAGAAAATATCAGAAACTCGGTTAAAATAAATAAAACCGTGCTGTTGTTCTTACCTGAAACTGAGTATCATGAACTGAGCCTGCTTTTCATGAATTATATGTTTAAAAATAAGGGGGTTAGCACTATTTACCTGGGCTGCAGCATTCCGCTGAAGGATGTGGAGTATATTGTAAAACTAAAAAATCCCGACTATATCTACACTCATTTAACCAGTGTTGGTACAAGGTTTAATTTCGACAGGTTTATAGATCATTTAAGCAGATCCTTCCCTGAAATACCTGTGGTTATATCTGGCCAGCTTGCTACTACCTACCAAAAAAAGATACTGCCTCCCATTAATTTTAAAAGATCGTTTGCCGAAGTGATGGAATTTTTGGCAGAGTTCTAATATGTAAAATATTTACACTTTTTACTGCAAACATTCTCAGGCAAAATTCTTTTGTTTAATATTTTTTAAAAAATATTAAACAAAAATAATCCAAATTTGAACCAAGATGTTTAACTTTACGTATAATTAGTTAAACGAGATAACATGTCAACAGTAGAATTCAATCAATCTCTCATCAGTAACACAGAATATTTAAAGCCATTTGCTATGACTTTAACGAGGGATATGGAAGCAGCTAAAGATCTAATTCAGGAAACTTTATACAGGGCGCTGGCAAACAAGGATAAGTACAACGCCGGCACTAATATCAAAGCGTGGATGTACACGATCATGCGTAATATTTTTATTAATAATTACAGGCGTAACGTAAAGCAAAACACTATATTCGATAACACTCCCAACGATTTTTTACTGGACTACAACCAGTTTACTACCGTTAATACTGCCGAAACAAATTTGTCTGTAAAAGAGGTTAAACAAGCAGTACACCATCTGCCCGAAATATTTAAAAATCCATTTGAATTATATTTTGAAGGATATAAATACCACGAAATATCTCATATACTCAACGAGCCGCTGGGTACTATAAAGAGCAGGATACATTTTGCCCGTAAATTATTAAAGCAGCAGTTAAGTCGTTATTAATTGTTAATACCCTTCAGTACTGAGTTCTATTAAACTCAATACCGTATTTTCGTACTTTGAAAAAAGCAGTTATAATAGGAAGTGGCTTTGCAGGATTATCTGCCGCCTCATTTATGGCCAAAGCCGGCTGGGATGTAACCGTACTTGAAAAGCAAAGCACGCCGGGCGGCCGGGCAAGGCAGTTAAAACAATCGGGATTTGTTTTTGATATGGGGCCCAGCTGGTACTGGATGCCGGATGTGTTTGAGAGATTTTTTAACTGCTTTGGTAAAAAAGTTTCTGATTATTATAAGCTCGTCAGGCTGGATCCATCGTACCGGGTTTATTGGAACGAAGAGTTAATGGACATTCCTGCCGGTTATACAGAATTAAAAAAGTTATTTGAAAGTATAGAACCCGGAAGTGCAGCAAAGTTGGATGCTTTCATGAAGGAGGCAGTTTATAAATACGAGGTTGGCATAAATAAGCTGGTTCATAAACCTGGCCAGTCTTATACCGAATTTTTAGACTGGGACCTGGTTAAAGGGGTTTTTAAACTGGATGTGTTCACTTCTATGAAAAAACACATCAGCAAGCATTTTAAGAATCCCAAATTGCAGCAATTGCTGGAGTTTCCGGTTTTATTTTTGGGGGCTTTGCCGGAAAATACGCCGGCATTGTATAGCCTGATGAATTATGCTGATGTAAAACTGGGTACCTGGTATCCGCAGGGCGGCATGTATAAAATTGTGGAAGGTATGTTTGCTGTAGCTGAAGCACTTGGTGTGAAATTTATTTTCAACAGCGATGTAAATGAAATAAAAATAGAACACGGTAAGGCAAAAAGTGTAATTGCATTAACCACAAACAACAAACCACAAACAACAACCAACACTTACGATGCAGATGTAGTGATCGGTGCCGCAGATTATCACTTTATAGAAACAAAGTTGTTGACGAAAGAATACCGGAGCTATAGTGATGAATACTGGAATAGACGGGTGATGGCGCCTAGTTGTTTATTGTATTACGTGGGATTGAACAAAAGGTTGAAAGGGGTAAAGCACCATACCTTATTTTTTGACAGCGACTTTGAAATACATGGTAAGGAAATATATACATCAAAACAATGGCCTTCCGATCCCTTGTTTTATGTTTGTACGCCCTCAGTAACGGATGAAACGGTAGCACCACCAGGACATGAGAATATGTTTTTTTTAATTCCTATTGCCGCAGGCCTGTCCGGAGATACAGAGGAGCTTAGACAAGCATATTTTGAAAAAGTGTTGAACCGGTTTGAAAAATACAGTGGTCAAACCATAAGAGATTCGATCATTTATAAAAAAACTTATGCTGTCAGTAATTTCGTAAATGATTATAATTCATTCAAAGGAAATGCGTACGGATTGGCAAATACTTTAATGCAAACAGCAAATTTAAAGCCTGCATGCAGGAGTATTAAAATAAAAAACTTATTTTACACCGGTCAACTAACTGTTCCCGGCCCTGGAGTGCCTCCAAGCTTAATAAGCGGAGAAGTGGTGGCAAAAGAAGTAATAAAACATTTTGGATAGTTAAGATCACCTTTTAATTAAGGGCATCCTCAAAAAAACCAATGGTTAAAATTGAAAACAAAATTTGTAAAAGGAAATGATTAAACTTTTCCACGATGTAAGTCAACAGTGCAGCAAGGCCGTAACCGAAAGATACAGCACATCATTTAGCAGTGCCATTAAGCTCTTGCATGCCGACCTCCGTACGCCAATTTATAATATATATGGCTTTGTTCGCTTTGCGGATGAAATTGTAGACACTTTTCATCAATATAAAAAAGAAGAGCTGCTTACCGAGTTTAAAAAAGATACCTATGCGGCCATTGAAAGAGGTATCAGCCTGAACCCGATCCTGCATAGTTTCCAGATAACAGTTAGGGAATATAATATTTCTCACGACCTGATAGAGGCTTTTTTCAGTAGCATGGAAATGGACCTCAGTAAAACAGCATACAACAGCAACGGCTATAAAGAATACATTTATGGCAGTGCAGAGGTAGTTGGCCTTATGTGCCTTTTTGTTTTTTGCGAGGGCGACAAACATATGTACAACGATCTGAAGCCTTCGGCCCAGGCACTGGGTGCAGCATTTCAAAAAGTTAATTTTTTGCGTGACGTAAAAGCTGATTACGAGCAGTTGAACAGGTCTTATTTTCCTGAAGTTGATTTTACCAATTTTACGCCTGGCATGAAAAAAGAGATCGAAGACGATATAGCTGCTGATTTTGAAAATGCTTATGAAGGCATATTAAATTTGCCTGCAAAAGCAAGGTTTGGTGTTTACGTGGCTTATAAATATTACCTATCCCTCTTTAAAAAAATAAAGCGTACTGCACCCGCCAACATCCTCGAACAGCGTATCCGAATTCCCAATTATGGCAAAGCCTATATTGTTGCCAAAGCAGGATTAAGAAGCCAGTTCAATTTATATTAATTAAAAGCACTGATGGAAGTTATATTGGTAGATGAGCATGATGTGCAGACCGGCACCATGGGTAAAATGGAAGTGCATCAAAAGGCCCTGCTTCACAGGGCTTTCAGCATTTTTATCTTTAACGGAAAGGGCGAAATGCTGCTGCAGAAAAGAGCGGATAAAAAGTATCACAGCGGTGGTTTGTGGACCAACGCCTGCTGCAGCCATCCCAAACCCGGCCAGGAAACTTTGATGGCGGCTGAAATACGCCTGCAGGAAGAAATGGGGGTTGATACTAAACTTAAAAAAGTCTTCGAGTTTATCTACAAAGCACCTTTCGATAATGGTTTAACTGAATTCGAATTTGACCATGTTTTTATTGGTATTTACGATGGAGATATTACGCCCAATGCAGAGGAAGTAAGCGATTACTGTTTTGAAACTGTTGAAGAGATAAAATATTCCATCCAATCTCATCCGCAAAAATATACTGAGTGGTTTAAAATTGCTTTTCCAAAGATGGAAGCGTATCTTGAAACTGCACCCATTTGATTGTTCAGCAGAAAAAACAATTCGTGTTAAACAGGTTTACAAAAATTGAAATTGCCACAGCCTTAGCTGTTTTATTTCACAGCATTGGGTTGGTTGGCTTATTGTTTTTTGATCAGCGTTTTTTTCTTGCTGCAACCCCAGTTAACCTCTTACTTTCTTTTGCCCTGCTGGTATGGACCCAATCGGAGAAGAATATTCCTTTTTTTCTTTTTTTAATCATCTGTTTCGGTGTTGGTATTTCTGTTGAAATTATCGGCACCAATACCGGCCTATTGTTTGGGGGATATACCTATGGAGATGTGCTCGGCTTTAGCATAAAAAATGTGCCCGTATTGATCGGTATAAACTGGTTCATCATCATATACTGCTCGGGTATAAGTATACATACATTGTTGATGAAGGCCATCAATAGGGTGGCAGTTGATAGCGGTAACAGCCCCATGGCTTTAAAGGCGTTGTCTATAGTTATTGATGGCGCTACCTTGGCTGTTTTTTTTGACTGGCTGATGGAACCGGTAGCTATAAAACTCGGTTACTGGACCTGGAATGGCGATGGCTCAATACCTACGTTTAATTATATATGTTGGTTTATTGTTAGTTTATTACTGTTGACAGTATTTCATTTCGCAAAATTTAATAAACAAAACAAATTCGCTGTAAATTTGTTACTCGTTCAACTGATGTTCTTTTTACTATTGCGTACGTTTTTGAAATAAAACTTTGCCAAAGTTCAAGACTTTGGCAAAGTTTAAAATAATTTATAAAGCTAATGAACTGGATTTTATATATAGCAATTACATTAACAACCTTCATTTTAATGGAAGGTTTCACCTGGTGCATACACCGGTATGTAATGCATGGGTCTGGTTGGTTCCTGCATAAAGACCATCATCAAAAAGGCCCTGGATTTTTTGAAAAGAACGATGCTTTTTTCCTCATATTTGCCGTACCTAGCTGGCTGCTCATCATGTTCGGGGTTATTTACCAACAATACTGGATGATCTGTATTGGCGCCGGGTTTACACTGTACGGGCTTGCTTATTTTTTAGTGCATGAAGTGATCATTCACCAACGCTTTAAATGGTTCAGCCGCAGCAACAATACTTATGTACGTGCCATTCGCTGGGCACACAAAATGCACCACAAACACCTGGATAAAGAAGAAGGAGAAAGCTTTGGAATGCTGTGGGTACATAAAAAATACTGGGATAAGGTAAGGGCCGATAAAAGAAGAAATGCAAAAGTTGAAGTGGCTGAAGCTGTCTCTGCTTAATATTACTGTCAGCCTGAGCTTGTTGAAGGCTGGTTGAAGTAAACAAAGATTATTTATTTGCATACCGCCTTCGACAAGCTGCTAATGACAAGTATTTTAAAAGGTTGATAAACAATTTTTTACAAAATTGAATTTAGCCACTAAGACTCGAAGGCACTAAGGAAAATGCGTAGCATTTTTCTACCCTGCCTGCCGGCAGGCAGGTTCGGCCTTTGTGCCTTGGTGGCAAACCTCTTTTCGCAGCGAAGCTGAGAAAATTCTTTTCTTACCGTCATTTGAAAAGACCTGATTTTTTTTTCTTTTATGAGTGCCTCAGGCTGACAATTTTTTTTTATCAAGACTAAATATTGAATCCTCACTACACATACTTCCTGATATTGGCTGCTTGCCTGGCGGGCCCGCTGGCTTTAAGTTTTGACAGAAAAGTAGCATTCTTCAAAAACTGGAAATATCTTTTTCCGGCAATGATAATACCAGCCTTGCTGTACATTGTATGGGATATTTATTTTACAGAAAAAGGAGTTTGGAGTTTTAATCCTGCATATATTACCGGCATCAAGCTTTATAACCTGCCGATTGAAGAAGTCCTTTTCTTTTTTATTGTGCCTTACTGTTGTGTATTTATTTATGCTTGTATCAGGGCTTACTTCCCTGGTCTTATAAATAAAAAAAGTGCAGATCTGTTTTTAGTGGTATTAGCTGTTGGGTTATTAATAACAGGAGTTTTGTACGCTGAGAGGTATTATACGAGTTGGACTTTCATCCTCACCGGTGCTTTTATTTTAGTAATTTATTCTGTTCGGAAGTTTTTCAAAACCTTTGATACTCTTTCTTTCCTGCTCTCCTATGCCATCTGCTTAATTCCCTTCTTAATTGTAAATGGATTTCTTACAGCAATTCCGGTTGTGATATACAATGACGCAGAAAATCTAGGTATCAGAATTTATACCATACCTTTTGAAGATGCATTTTATGGGATGTTGCTGGTAATGATGAATATTGTGATTTATGAGAAAGTAAAAAGTAAAAAGTAAAAAATCAAAAACAATTAATGGCGCTGTAACTTTCCGCTGCCTGTCATTGGTAACGATTCAACGATCTTCAAACGCTGGGGTGCTTTAAATGCAGACAATCTTTTTTTGCAATAAGTTAAAACATCTTCCACATCAATTTTTGCGCCTTCGCATAAAACAACTTCGGCTTCAATGATCTGTCCCAGTAAAGGATGTGGGCTGCTGCTGATACGTGCTTGTTTAATTTCCGGTATCATCTCAAGTACAGCTTCCACTTCTTCGGGAAATACCTTTAAGCCAGAAACATTGATCACAGATTTTGACCGGCCTTCAATTTTAATTAAACCATCATCCGTTTTAGAGGCAAAATCAGCTGTTAAAAAATAACCGTTCTGCAATACATCATCCCGAAGTTGAGGCGGTAACAGGTAAGCATCAAACATGCCAGGTCCTTTAATGCCAAGGGATCCAATAACCCCGTTTGGTAACGGATTATTGTGCTCATCCAAAATATCAACTGTATATCCAGGCAAGGCATAACCAACAGCTTCGGGGTGTTCAGCCGATTTTACAAAGTTCAGCATGGGTAAACCAATCTCAATGATGCCGTATGCCTGGCTTACATCCAGTTTAAATCTTTTCTTAAATCCTTTACAAACATCTAATGCAATACCTGCGGATGTAGAGATCACTTTTTTTAACGAAGTCATTTGCTCTGTACCTGTATCATTGGCCAGTAATCTTATTTGTACCGGAGAAGCATATAACAAAGTACCCTTGTGCTGGTTTGTAATTTCAATAATATTTTTTGCAAGGAAATCTTTTGCTACTGCAATGGCTGCTCCAAATCTTACATATAAAATAATGGACACCATAAAATGGTAAGCCATAGGTAATACCCATATAACGGTGTCGGTTGGGCCAAGGTTCAGGCCCTTATTGGCGCCTTCAATTCTTTCCAAAACCGATTGATGAGAAACGATGACACCTTTTGATTTGCCGGTAGTGCCTGAAGTGAACCTTATAAATGCCGGTTGTTGCACGAAGGGTGCAAATGCAACAGACTCATGAATGCCTGTGAATGCAAAACGGAATGATCCATGCTTCATCGGAATCACTGTATCAAATGAATCCAAAGGCTGGGCAGCGGTATTGTCATCTATAACGGCATGCAGTTTTGCATCCTGCAACATATCGTCGATCTCTGCTTTTTTTAATTGCGGCGACATGGGCATTACTGCAGCACCTGTGCCAACAGCCGCAAAAATACCGATGATAAAATGCCGTCCGTTGGCAGCCATTACCCCAATACCCATGCCTTCTTTAACGCCCAATTGAATTAATTGCAATCGCAATGCTTCTGTTTCAGTAAAAAGTTGTTGAAAACTGATCACGCCATGCTCATCATAAACCGCAGGATTGTCGGGCCAATGCTGTGCAGCTTCTTTCAATAATTCATAAGCGGGCCATGTTTTCATCAGGCAAAAATACCTATAATTGCTCGTTTTGAATCTGCCTGATGGCGTCGTTTACCGGAAAGCCCGATGCGGTAGCCGCAGCCATGCAGCCAGCGGCATAACCGGTTTGTAAACAAATGCCCATTACCCTCGCACTGGCAATGGCGTCGTCTGTTGCTGAAATATTGCGGCCGCCAAAAAATAAATTGTCAATACTATTTGATTGTAAGCAGCCGGCTGGTACCTGGTAATGATCATCCAGTTTAAAGTAAAGCATTTTAACCCGCCTGTTCTGCTCCCATATTTCCATAGGCCAGGATGCATTGGCGATGGCATCATCGAATTTTTTGCAGCTTAATACATCTTCAGCTGTCAAAAGGTGTTTTCCTGTGCTACGTTGTCCAATTCTAATTCCCACCTCCGGAGCAATGTGGGCAAGGCTTGCATTTTTAAATGCATCTACATGGGTAATTAAAAATTTTGAAAGGTTGTCAACAAAACTGAGGGCAACGGTTCTAAGTTCCTGTAAATTTCCAGGGGCATAAGTAACCGCCAATGGTATACCAATTTTAAGGTTAACACAATTGTTTTTTAAAGAGCCCTGTACAACATAAACCCGGTCATAGAAATCGCCTAAAATATTATTGTCAATGGCTGACCGTAGTGCCTTCATCATGATCATGCCCAGTTTAAATTCATTTTCTTCTGTAACGCCCCGCATTGTAAAAACCTGTGCAGCTGCCTGGTAGTTTTCGCTTTTGATCAATGGCAGATTTGCTGCCTGGCTTATTACGCTATCGCCCGAGCAATCAACAAGCGCCTGTAGGTTAATAGTAACCGGGTTTCCGGCTGCGATGATGTGTACGGACTTTAATTTTTGCTCTGCTACATGAACATGCTTCAACACGGCATTGAAGTAAATCGAAATTTTATGTTCGTTTATTAAATCCAGGGATATCTCTTTAAATGCCTCAACATGGTAAGGTAAGTAATGGACACCTTCAGAACTAAACAGGGGCGAAGTATCGGATTGTACCCGTACTTTTTCAGCAAATTCTTTTGCAAAACCATTTACAATGTATTTCGATTTTTCATTTTTACTGAAGTGGTATAATCCGCAAATGGTACCTACTTCTGCAGCCGTTGCTTTTCCACCAAGGTAAGCATTACGCTCAATAACCATTACCCGCAGGCCTTTACGGGCAGCTGCTACAGCCGCAGCCACTCCTGCTGAGCCACCACCCAAAACAACCACATCAGTATGTACAATAGTTTCCATTAGTAATCCGCCAGCAGTATTTCTTTTATTTTTTCTTCAATTAAATGTAGCTCAATATCACTGATAATTTCAGGCGAGTATGCAATATTTATATTGAGTGCGTCATCGTGTTTTAAAAATACGAAAGTTAAGCCCGGTGGAAAAGTAAGTGCGGGGATCATGTTAATATTCCGGACGGGTTCGCCAAAAAGTGATTTTAGGTTATTAAAATTATCACCGGTTGAAGTGTATAAGAAACTTGCAAATACGCCCTTATTGGTATGGTAGATCAAAAAATAATAAAGCCATAAAGGCACATGCCGCATCATGTTAAGAAACATGCTGTATTTCTGTGGAATGCCCTCTTTTATCTGTGACGTCATTTGGGTGCTCAAATAATTTACCGTTTGCTTCACACTACCCAGTTCGGTTATTGGAATACGATAAAATAAAAAGGAGACACAATTTGAGATCAGTGGGCCCACCGCACCCCTCAACCTGCCATCGTAAGGAACAGGTACCCACATATCACCCGCTTTATTTCTTTGCCCATTAACAGTATGTATTACGTGTGCGCAACAGGCAACCAGATATAAAGTTGGCCCAAAACGTGAACCAGTCTTAAATGCATTCCTGTTTATTTTTTCAGTTTCATCACCGGTTAAACAAATGGTTTTTGTACATGTTTTTCCGTCGCCCGATTTTGTTGCAGATATTGCAACGGAACTAACAGGCGGTTTTGCAGAAACCTGTACAAATCTTTTAACCTTGTACATGTTATTGATGTACGTAATTATATTTTGTTTCTTTTCTTTACGGGGAAAGAAAAGATCAAAACTTGTCTCTTTATTATCTGAAAGCTGATTTAGGTGGTCGAACAAAAGTGTTGTTCCTTTTGCATCCAGCAGAATATGGTTCCAGGAAATGACAAATGCACAACTACCCGATGGATAAAGGACCAGGTCTGCCTCAATAAATCTTTTTGATTCGATGGTTATATCTCTGGCTAAAATTGATTCCGGTATTTCGTTCTCATTTGCTGAATGATGTTCAAGAAAAATTATTTCGTGGCCGCTATCAATATATTTCCAATAAGGTATGCTGAATAAGCCACCATGTACAAGTTTGATATTACACAACCAGTATATAACCGGAGATCTTTTCAGAATGTTTTCGATCTTATTAAATGCCAATGTGTGATCAAAAAAAAATATCTTTCGCATTACGTTGCCACCAGCACCGTGTTTTTTTGCGTGTTTATCTAACACCAGGTGAAAGCAATCAGCGCCGCTCAATATTACTTTTCCAGGCAGTTTTGTTTTATTAAAAGCCATGCTTATTTAATCTTTAAGATGCATCTGGCATCAGTTCAAGCACGATTGCAGCAAGGGCCTGGATGGTTTTAAAATTTTCGGGTACCAGTTTTTCATCGGGGATTGAAGCGCCAAACCTCCGTTCAATAAAAAGAATGATCTCGACGGTGGAAAAAGAATCAATGCCTGCCTGCTTCAAATTCGTGCCTGCATCAAGCTGCACACCTTCGGACAGGATATTTTTTTCAATGTATTGCTGTATTTCGGCTATCACTATGTTTATATCCATACTTTAAACTGTTCTTTTTTTACGGTTTGCGAGGTAAGATATGCCCATCATGGCGAAAAAGAATGCCATCAGTTTTATTGCGTCCGGTAAAATATCGGCAACGCCACCACCTCTTAAAAATAATTTATAAAAACCTTCCAGCGACCAGTTTAATGGTGAGAAAGAACTGATGTTACGCATCACTTCGGGCATTACATAACTGGGCACCCAAATACCACCAAGCGCCGATAGCAAAAGTATGGAAAGCGAACCCATGATGGCTGCCTGGTGATCGGTTGTTGCCAGTGTACCCACGGTAACACCAAAACCTGTTGCAGCAAAGGCTGTAGCGAGGGTTAAAATGAATATGCCCATCATGCTGTTACCCAACACCAATGCCGGCAATCCCATTTGTGGAAGCAAAAATTTTCCAACAGCCAGCATCAGTAAAAACTGGATCAGGCAAACCAATACATACACCAATATTTTTCCATTTATCAATAGTAAATAAGGTGTTGGCATGGTATGCAGCCTGAATACACTTCCTTCGGTCTTTTCTTTTAATATACTGTTTGATAAGGGTATGGCAATAAAGAACATAGCAAAGATCGTCCAGGCAGGTACATTGTGCTGCACAGCATTGGGCACGATCTGTTCGGTTGCTGTTGACGCATAAATTTCTTTGTACCGGATGATCTGCGATTTTTGATAGGAATTTTTTGGTGCATTATTTTTATCTGGAATTATTTCGGCGATCTGTTCAGAAAAAGCCTGGAACATGATCTTTGTTTTAATCTCCGAAATAAATTCACGGAGGTTGCTGGTAACAGCATTTAAAAATGATTTCTTTGCAACCGGGTCGATGAGAATGATTATTTCCACAGAGTCCTGTTGTTTTTGCAAACTGTCCGTTCCGTTTAATGTTTCGCCAACCAATGCCGATACATTCTTACGGATGGATGCAGTTGCGCCTTTTGGAATAACAATGCCAATAAGAAACTTTCCTTCGCTCACTGCTTTTTGAGCTGATTCACTGCTGGCCGGCTTTCCATCAATACTGTCGCTAACGTAACAAAGATCAGAGGATAGTAGCCCTTGCTTTATCTGCTGGCTTAAAGAATCATTATCATTATCAACAAAAACAACCGGAATTCCTTTTTCGTTTATGGATTTAAAGGCCGAATCCTGAATTAATGTCATCACTAAAATAAGTGCTACCGGCATCAAGAATAAAACAGAAAGCCCTACTTTATCTCTCAGTAGCAGGAGTATTTCTTTTTTAACCGTAGCCAGTAGTTTATACAACATTAGTCTCTTAATTTTCGGTTGGTTAAATTTAGAAATACATTTTCCAGGTTGGTTGATCCGGCATTTCGGCTGATCAGTTCAGCAGGCGTTCCCTGCGTTAATATTTTTCCATGATCAATTATAGAAACACGGGTACAAAAATTTTCAGCTTCTTCCATGTGATGAGAAGTGTAGATAATGGTTGTACCGGCTGCATTGATCTCCTTCAAATGTTCAATGATCACATTGCGGCTGTGCACATCCACACCAACAGTTGGTTCGTCCAGAAATAAAATTCTAGGATTATGAAGTACGCCTGCAATTAAATTTACCCTTCGCTTCATACCGCCAGAGTATGTTGACACACGCCTGTTTGATGCATCGGTCAACCCCAGCTTTTTCAGCCATACATCAATTTTATCTTTCAGGTCGTTCCCGTGCAGCCCGTACATGCTTCCATAAAAAACCAGGTTTTCCCGGGCAGAGAGTGTTGGATACAATGCAATATCCTGCGGTACAATACCGATCATATTTTTTATGGAAGATAGTTCGGAATGCAGGTCTTTACCATCAATAAGTACTTTTCCGCCTGTGGCAGGAAAAAGGCCACAAAGGATAGAAATCGTGGTTGTTTTACCAGCACCATTTGGCCCCAGCAACCCAAAAATTTCATTTCGGTTTATAGAAAAAGAAATGCCATTAACCGCCGGTTCAGTGGCATTTTTGAAAGTTTTGGTTAAATTTTGTATTTCTATAATAACCGGATTGCTCATGTTGTTTACCTCACACCCCAAAGGGTGTTACAAGTTATCTCTGCTGGTTTTTAATAAAGTGTGCAAATTTAATCTAAATAAGCCGCCCGTTATCAATATTACCTGATTAAATCAGTAGTGATCTTAGCTGAAAGCAGGCATAGAGGGATGCTGGGGCCCGGATGAACACTGCCTCCGCAGAAGTATAAGTTTTTAATATCTTTTGAAAAATTTGCGTGCCGTAAAAAGGCAGCGAATTTATTATTGGAGCTGTTGCCATAAATGGCGCCAAAGGCACTAGAAGTACGATTTTCAATAACCCTCGGGTCAAAAACCATTTCACTTTCAATCAACGGTCTGATATCTGTTTTTAATACCCTGTTTATTTTTTGGATCATATTTTCACGGGCTTCTGTAATAAACATATCCCAATCCTGGCCGGAATTGTTGGGTACGTTGATAAAAGAAAACCAGTTCTCACATCCCGGCGGTGCATCTGAAGGGGTATGTTTGCTGGTGATATTAAGGTAAATGGTGGGATCGTGATAAATTGCTTTTTTGGAAAAGATGGTATCAAATTCTTCCTCATAATTTTCGCTGAATAGGATATTGTGCAGCCCCAGTTCTTTAAACGCTGTTTTAATGCCCCAATAAAAAATAACACCTGAACTTGATTTTGGCTGGTCCAAAGTTTTGGCTGGCCTTTTAATGTTGGGCAATAGTTTTTTATAGCTGTTGTACACATCCATATTGCTAATAACCACATCGAATAATGCCGTTCCGTTGTCTGTTCTTATGCCCGTAACTCTTTTATCAGCAATTAATATTTCTTTTACCGGGGTCGAAAAATTAAATTGTACTCCAATATCCTTTGCCAATTGTACCAGGGAATTTGTGATACTTACCATACCACCATCGGGATAAAAAGCTCCTTTTACAATTTCAACATGCGCAATTACATTTAATGTGGCAGGCGATAAGTAAGGACTGGAACCGTTATACGTGGCATACCGGTTGAATATTTTAACCAGCCTGCTATCTTTGAATGCTTTTTGGTTGGCGCTGTTCATAGTATTAAAAGCGCCGATCTTTCCGAAATTTAAAATACCTCTTAAGACAGGCCAGGTAAAAAAGGTTTTAAGGCGGTGTAGTGAATTTTTTAAGAAGACCTCATCGGTAAGGTTGAAGATGGTTTCCGTTTTATCCAGGTATTTAATGATGTCGTCTTTTTTATCTTTTGTTTTTTGAGAAAGCTTTTCGGCAAATTTTTCTTTGCCATGATAAGCATCTAAAAAACTTCCGTCCTCAAAAAAATATTTATAAACAGGGTCAAGTGGTACATAATTAAAATGATCCCGTGGATTTTTGCCGGATAATTCAAACAGCTCATCTACATATTGCGGCATGGTAAAAACAGAAGGGCCCATATCGAAACGGTACCCATCTTTTGTTTCGGATGAACATTTGCCGCCGGGAAATGTATTGGCTTCAAAAACGGTTACCTGGTAACCTTTGTTGCGCATGCGAATAGAAACTCCAAGGCCCGAAATACCAGCTCCTATAACGGCACATGCTTTATTATTTTCTGTAATCATAAATTTTCCAAAAAGCCTTTGGCCTTGCGGGCAAAATTAAATGATTTCAGTTATTCGTTTGTTGGAAAAAGCCGGTAAGGAAATACGGGCAGTTATTGCCAAACGAATTGGTTTGAGCAAGGGTAAAATGCGGTTGACCTCACTAATTACTCGTTAACGCCCACGTCCAGTATACCTTCTCCCAGGTCTTCCTCTGTATATACGTATGTTGGTTTTTTTGACACAGAAGTTGTAGTACTGTTTAATTTAAGTTCATCTGGCATATTTGCTGTGAAACTGGTGGTTGTTTGCTTTTTCATCCTGTTTGTTTTATAAAGGAAAGACTAAAAAAACCGTGCCAAAATAGAGTGTTGGTATTTTATTAACGGTGAGTTTGTACAAAATATTTCGCTATCACTTGATTTGTAGCAAATTCTACATATGTGTAGTTCGACGGATATAATCGGATACCATTGCTGTACTTTTTTAAAAAAGTGGAAAAGTTATAAAAACCGGGTACTTTTAGCAACAAAATTTGGAAAGCAATTGTGAATTTTACACGGGTGCCAAAAGATGAGGTAAATAGGATCGACTGGACCTAACCAGACGGTAATCAGGGCAGTGTATAAATTAAGGAACGTGTATAGAAATACAAATGATTGATTACAATTTGCCATTCTTAATTTCCTCAACAACTCCAGGGTCAAGCAGTGTAGTAGTATCACCCAGGTTTTGCATTTCGCCTTCGGCGATCTTTCTTAAAATGCGGCGCATAATTTTTCCGCTGCGTGTTTTTGGCAACCCGTTTACAAATTGGATCTTATCTGGTTTGGCAATGGCGCCAATTACCCTGGTTACAGTTTGTAAAATATCCTGCCGGCGCATATCTTCATCTCCGTGGTGCCCATTGTAAATTACGTAAGCATATATGCCCTGTCCCTTCACATCATGCGGATAACCAACTACGGCACTTTCCACCACACCGGCGTGCATGTTGATGGCATTCTCCACTTCGGCTGTGCCGATGCGGTGGCCGCTAACATTGAGCACATCATCAACACGGCCGGTAATTCTGTAATTACCATCAGCATCTTTTAAAGCACCGTCGCCGGTGAAATATAAATTTTCGTAAGTCGCAAAATAATTGGTGCGGCATCTTTCATGATCGCCCCATGTTGTACGAAGAATCCCGGGCCAGGGTGCTTTTATACATAAATTTCCGGCAGTTACTAAAGCCCCTCCTTCGGAGGGGTTTGGGGAGGCCTCATTTCCTCTTTCATCAACTAAAACGGGTTGTACTCCCGGCATTGGAAGTGTTGCCCATCCTGGCCTTGACGGCGTAATGCCTGCCATATTTGAGATCAGGCATCCCCCAGTTTCCGTTTGCCACCAGGTATCTACAATCGGGCATTTTTTCTTACCAATATTTTCGTCGTACCAATGCCAGGCTTCTTCATTAATGGGTTCACCAAC
>JANOUJ010000444.1:0-2309 GCA_031416815.1 Chitinophagaceae bacterium | reverse complement strand
CCAGGAACGATGCTAGTAGCAATACAGCTAGCTAAATAACTTTCTCCCTAATGCTTAATCTCCGCTACATCTTTCGGATTATGCTTATGCCGGAAGAAGATAGCAAACAAAACAGCAATCACTAAAGCATAAATGGCAAAGCTAAGCCAGATGCCCTGCCATTCTCTTCCCCCATCGGTGCCTGTATAATATTTATCAATGACATAGCCACTTACTTTACTTCCAAGGAAGGCCCCAACACCATTGGTCATCATCATAAACAATCCCTGTGCACTGGAACGGATGGAGGGATCTGTAGTAGTCTCCACAAATAAGGATCCGGAGATATTAAAAAAGTCGAACGCCATTCCATACACAATACAGGAAAGAATGATCATCCATAATCCGTCTGCCGGGTTTCCAAAAGAAAATAAAGCAAAGCGCAGCACCCAGGCCAGCATAGATATCAGCATAACTTTTTTAATTCCAAAACGTTTTAGAAAAAAAGGAATAGCCAGTATAAAAACGGTTTCCGAAACCTGTGAAATAGATAAAATAATAGTAGAATATTTTACAACAAAAGAATCCTGGTATTTTGGTACATTTTTAAAATCATCCAGAAAAGTATCGCCATACATATTGGTCAGCTGCAAGGCAGCACCCAAAAACATAGAGAAAATAAAGAAAGCCGCCATTTTATAGGTGGAAAACAGCTTAAATGCTTTTAAACCCAATTGTTCAATAAAGGAAGCATCTTTTGATATAGATTTTTGCGGCGGGCATTTGGGTAAGGTAAATGAAAATATTCCTAATAATATGGCTCCCACAGCTCCAATAATAAATTGATTGGTATTTGCTTTACTACCCGACAGATTAGTAACCCACATAGCTGCTATAAAACCGATAGTTCCCCAAACCCGAATGGGTGGAAATACTTTTATTACATTATAATTATTGTTTTTTAAAATAGTATATGCAATAGAATTGGATAAGGAAATAGTAGGCATGTAACAGATCATAGCTCCGAAAATCGCATAGTACAATGTATTGGCATCATGCACCTGCGTTACATAAATCAAAAAACCTCCATAGAGGATATGCAGTATTCCATAAAGCCTTTCTGCATTCATCCATTTGTCTGCAATGATACCGGTGAGAGCAGGCATAAACAAAGACGATAGCGCCAGCGTGGAAAAAATCGCTCCAAACTGAACACCAGTTCCCATATTATTGGTAAAAAAGTACGTCGCAATAGTTATCAGCCAGGCACCCCAGACAAAAAATTGCAAAAAGCTAACAATCGTCAATCTTAATTTTATACCCATACCCTGGTTTTAAAGTTATTAAAGCAATCAAGAGGGAAGATAAGGGTTTTAGGGATTTTAACCGCAGAGGCGCGCAGACGCAGAGCAATTAAACAGCCTTTTGAACCACTAAGGCACTAAGACACGGAGGCACAAAGAATACAGGTAATTTATCCTATTTTCTTCCCTTTGTGTCTTGGTGCCTCCGTGTCGATGCATGCCCCGATGAAAATCGGGGTGTTTCAAAACTTCGCTTTTCAAATCGTAACTTTGAAGGTGATGAACATACCAAAGCAATAATTGTTATCCTTTTATGATATCCACCATTGATATATCTGCCGAACTCAGACTTATAGCCGAAAAAGTAAAAAACGATCAACGTATTACTGATGAAGATGGATTATTGCTTTTTGAAAAAGCCAGTCTCGGTTTTGTTGGCAGCCTGGCCAATGAAGTACGTATCAGAAAAAACGGAGAAAAAGTTTACTTCAACCGCAA
The DNA here is from genome assembly GCA_031416815.1 of Chitinophagaceae bacterium. Taxonomy (GTDB): domain Bacteria; phylum Bacteroidota; class Bacteroidia; order Chitinophagales; family Chitinophagaceae; genus Ferruginibacter. Next base: position 528 of record JANOUJ010000444.1, on the reverse strand, counting down.
TTTTCATATTGAGCCAACGAATGTATGTGTGTTCAGTTGTAATTTCTGTTCGTACAGCAAACTATATGCAAAAAGAGAAGAAGGATGGGAACTGAGTATCGAACAGATGTTGCACATCGTAAAAAAATATGATGGACAACCGGTTACTGAAGTACATATTGTTGGCGGGGTTCATCCCAAAATGGATTTACAATTTTTTGCTGCCCTGCTAAAAGCAATAAAAGCACATCGTCATGATTTGCATATCAAAGCTTTTACTGCCGTAGAATATGATTATATGTTCCGCAAAGCAAAAGTAAGTGTGGAAGAAGGATTAAAATTTTTAATAGCAGCCGGGTTGAACAGTATCCCCGGTGGAGGTGCAGAAATTTTTCAGCCGGAGATCAGGGAACAAATATGTGCTGATAAAGTAAATGCTGATGGCTGGTTATTGATACATGAAACAGCTCATCGGTTAGGATTGCATTCGAACGCCACGATGCTTTTTGGTACTATTGAAAAATATGAACATCGCATTGATCATATGAG
>JANOUJ010000443.1:0-2106 GCA_031416815.1 Chitinophagaceae bacterium | reverse complement strand
CCCGATCAAAAGCACGATGAAAGGTAACGCCCATTGGATAAGCCAATGCTACCAACTGTCTGCACCTTTCCTGATCAACTGTTCCATCTGCATGTAATATTCCAATTACCACACCATCACAGCCCAACTCTTTACAAATTTTCACATCGGCTATCATCACTTCAAATTCAGCATCGCTGTAAAAAAAATCTCCACCACGTGGGCGAATGATGGGATATAGATCAATATGCAAATTTTTACGTGCAGCTTTAATAAAACCATAGGATGGGGTAGTGCCGCCCTCACCCGGATTATCACACAATTCAATACGTTGGGCGCCTGCATCCTGTGCAAGGATGCAGCTTTCTATGTTGAAACCAATTACTTCCAGGAGGAATTTCATAACAAATGTTCAATGATAAACGTTCAATGTTCAATTTTCAAATGAAACGCCCCGTTGAATATTGATAATTGAACACTGATTATTTTTTAAATTAGGAATTTAGATGAATGTATCATGTTTTCCTTTTCACTCTTCACACTAAACACAAATCCTTTTTGTATGGCATAAGCTCCATACTGCCCCTTCTTATTCATTGCTAAAAAACCGACCTGTAATGTTTTTGCTTTCACTTTGTCCCTGGTTACAATCCTTTGCACAGCTTTTTTACAGGCCATTTCTGGAGAATATCCTTGTCGCATAAATTCAACAACCAAATGCGTTCCGCAGATACGTATCACTTCTTCCCCGGTGCCGCTGCTGGTTGCAGCGCCAACTTCATTATCTACAAATAAGCCTGCACCAATAATGGGAGAATCGCCCACACGGCCATGTAATTTAAAAGCCATGCCGCTCGTAGTTACTGCCCCGGATAAATTTCCCATTGCATCCAATGCTAACAGGCCCATCGTATCATGATTGGGCGTTCCATCATCAAAAAAGTATGGGGCAAAAGGGCCGTTTTGTTTCTTATTTTCTATATTAATAATTGGCTTGTATTCACTTTTTTTAAGCCATTCTGCATAAGCTTTTTTAGCTTCTTCTGATAACTCGTTACTTTCCAATTTAAATCCATTCTCTACAGCAAACTGCTGTGCACCTGCACCTACTAAAATTACATGTGGCGTTTTCTCCATTACTTTCCGGGCAACGGATACGGGGTGCTTTATTCTTTCCAAACCCGCCACAGCGCCAATATTGGCTTTGTGGTCCATGATGCAGCTATCCAATGTTACAATGCCATCCCTGTCGGGGTAACCACCCAAACCAACACAGCAATCTATTTTGTCTTCTATATGCAGGGCACCGGCTTCTACTGCATCCAATGAGGTTCCTTTGGTTGATAAAATTTTCCAGGCTTCGGCATTCACAGGCATGCCACTATCCCAGGTGGAAATCACAATGGGTTTTGTCGTTCCCTCAAAGCCGTTAGCCAATGATCTTTTTGCGGTAAGCAAGGGTGCAGTTAATGCAGAGAGGTGTATAAATTTTCTACGGTTCATAAGCAAGCCAGTCGTATTTTTTATTTGTGCATGGAAAGTTTTTTGATCATGTCTGCAGAAGCCGTTTCGGCATACATACCATATGCGCTGGTGATGGTTCCCTTTACTTTACCATCTTTTGATTCAATTGCATAAACAACATCCTCATCAGATGGGTTGGTATCGCCTTCAAAACGGAATACTTCCACAATTTCAAATTCATGCGGGTTTAAACACAGATTATTTTCAGCACAGATCACTTTGTCAAATGCAAGATTGAAGTTTAAAGTATAACCCCGGGCTTTTAAACCATTTAATGCTGCAACTACCGTGTCGTAAGATTCCATCGCAATAAAAAATGTATAAATTTAAGAAATGCCTGCTGCAGTTTTTTTAAAATTATCCAGGTAAATAATTACAAAAAAAGTAACCCCTGCCGTTAACAAAAAAGTGAACATTGCTCCAAAATTAAACCAAAGTAAACCACAAAGGCTGCTGGCAATGAATGCACAAATACTTTGATAGCCCGTATAAGTGCCAATGGCAGTAGCTGTTTCTTTTTTATCAACAATATTGCTTATACATGCTTTGGAAATACCTTCTGTTGCGGCGGAATATAATCCATACAGGAAAAAAAGTAAAAAG
>JANOUJ010000442.1:0-6987 GCA_031416815.1 Chitinophagaceae bacterium | reverse complement strand
GCCCGGGAATTATATGTAAAAACACCGCAAAGCCTTTTGCAGGATTTTATAGAAATAAAATTTGACAGCCTTGCCAGCATAACTAAATATCCCCGCAATAGTTTGATCGCTGCAACATTAAGAAATTCAACGATCGCATTTAACGACCTGTTTTTGTTGGTTCCTGAATTAAAAAGATCTTTTCCGCCCGGGCAGTTTGCCAACAACCTTGTTCGTTTTAATACTGAACTGCGTGGCAACCTGGCACAAATATATTTGCCGTACCTGCAACTGGTTGGGCTTTCAGGCTCCAGTATAAGAGCCCGTGGCACTTTATATAACCTTACCGATGTAGATAAATTTTATTACGACCTGTATATTATTCAGGGCATTTTTAGAAAGTCAGATATTTTAAAATTTGTACCACCGCAAAACCAGGAGATGCTTGCCAGCCTGCCCGACATTATTAATTTGAGAGGAAGGGTTACTGGTAACAAGAACGACCTGGTTTCTGATGTTATAGCCAGTGGAAAAGGTATGGCTTTCAATGGTAAATTTTCATTGAAAAATATTACCGATCCCAGGAACCTGAAATATGATTTTGTTTTAAGGGAAAGCAGTTTTGACAGGGATTTTATCATGGGGTTGATACCACCTGGAACGCTTCCTCCGGAAATTGTACTGCCCGAAAAAAATTATATAAGAGGAACATTGAAAGGATCTGTTGACGATTTGATCGCTGATCTGCAGATGGGTGGCAGTTACGGGCTGATAACTGTAAAAGGCTTTTTAAAAAATGCAAGGGATAAACAAAAAGCAACGTACGACTTGTTTATTACAACCCGCAATTATGACATTGGAAAACTTATTAGCCAGGATAGTATACTTGGAAAAGTTACCGGTTCATTTAAATTAAAGGGAACGGGCTTTGATTATAAAACCATGCGCTCGGATATTACTGCTTCTATAAATCAATTGGAATATAATAAATACAATTATCAAAATGCAAAGATCAGGGCAAATCTAAATAACGGTATTATAGATAGTAAAGGAATGATCGATGATGCAAACCTGAAATTGCAATATGATATAAAGGCAAACGTGCAAAACGAATACCCGTCGGTAAATGGTATCGTGAGGGTTGATACGGCGCAATTACGACAACTTAATTTGTATAAGGATACTTTCAATTTTTCTTTAACAGGCAATATTAAAGCTAATAGCCTAAGGCCACGCAACCTGGATGTTAACACCATCATTGATTCGATAAAAATGCAGGTTGGGAAAGATTATTATTCGCTTGACAGTGTTTCATTAATTGCTACCTCAGCAAATGGTAAAGACAGTATTAACTTTTATGCCCCCTTTGCAAGCCTTCAGGCAAACGGCGCTTTTGACTATGATAAGATAGGAGATGCGGTTGTTCAGTATGTGAACCATTATTATAAACTATCAGACTCTGCATCAAATAAAAACATTCCTGATCAGCAGGTTGTATTTAAAGGTGCTATTAAAAAACATCCGTTACTCACAGGAATTATTCCTGGATTAAAAGCGTATGATGATATTAATTTTAAAGGAAGTTTTGCATCGGCTGATACAGACAGCGCCTTAAATTTTATTGCAACCGTTCCTTACCTTGCTTATGAAAATAATACAGTACGAAATGGCAATATCAATATTGCATCTAAAAACGAACGTATCAATTATGATGTAAGATTTGATACACTGGGCAACGGTTCCAACACTTTTTACGGTACCCGGATAAGTGGAAGCGCCGCTAACGATAGTATTTTAATAAGCGCCATAACACAGGATAATAAAGCAACGGATTGGTTTGGATTAAAAGGTTCGCTCTACGCAAAAGATAAAAATTATTCATTCAGGATGCGGGACAGCCTGTTGCTCAATTACGAAAGATGGAGAGTCGCTCCCGACAATTACATCAGCTATTCACCCAGCGGATTGATCATTCATAATTTTATAATAACAAGTGACACTTCAAAAATATCTGTCAACAGCAGGCAGGAAACGCCCAATAGTCCCATTGATGTCGCCGTTGATAATTTCAATTTAAAAAGTGTTAGCTCAATCATCAATAAGGATACTGTTTTTCTATCCGGCATATTGGATGCAAAACTGGAAGTAAGCGATCTTAATAAAAAACTGCCTGCATTTACCGGTAACCTTGCTGTTACCGACCTGGCATTTAAGCAGCAACCAATTGGTACATTAACCGTATCTGCCGCAAAAGAATCTGAAAATAACGTTTCAGCAATCATGGCATTAACCGGTAACGGAAATGATATTGCAGCAAAGGGAAACTATTACCTGAACAATGAACTGCAGCAGTTTGATGCAACGGTCGATATTAGAAAACTGAGTATGGCAACGTTGCAGGGCTTTACCAACGGAGCTATAAAAAATGCTACAGGAAATATCTATGGCGATTTTACAGCAAACGGCAAATTTGCTGATCCACGCTGGAAAGGAGACTTAAATTTTGATACAACCAAATTTACCTTTGCTCAATTAGGAACAGCTTTTAAGATAGACAAACAAAAAATTGTTTTTGATTACCCGGCCGTAACCTTCAATAAATTTACCATTAAAGACTCTTTAGATCATCCATTGACGATCGATGGTACTGTTTCAGTAAACAAAACCAAAAGTTACGATGTAAACCTCGGTATCAATGCCAGGGATTTTATAGTGCTAAACGCACCCAAAGCCATCAACAGCGAGTTTTATGGATACGGTGTAGTTGATGTAGATGTAAAGGTTACCGGTAATTCTGTTTCTCCAAATATTGAAGGTGACATCGCTGTAAAAGACAGAAGCAATGTTATCATTATCATACCCGAACGAAGTTATGGTAAAGATGAGGGAAGGTCAATTGTACGTTTTATTGATCGTGATACTTTTGATATCAATCCACCGGTGCTACCTTTTGTACAAGAAAAAGAAGTAAAATCAAATTTTGCACAGTACCTCAATTATAACCTGAATGTTGCCATACGAAAGGAGGCATCTTTAACTATTGTTATCGATCCTGTAACAGGTGATAAAATAAAAGTGCAGGGCGATGCCAATCTGAATGCCGGAGTTGACCCGGGCGGAAATTTGATCCTTGCCGGCAATTATGAACTGGATAAAGGGCATTATGTTTTTAACTACCAGTTCCTGCAGCGAAAATTCGACCTGGAAAAAGGTAGCGGCATTTTTTTTGCCGGCGAGCCTATGAAAGCACTTTTGGATATAACTGCCAGCTATACGGTTAATACATCATCGAGAGACTTGTTGGGCAACGAGGTAGGCAGCGTAGATCCTATGCTGGCTAATTCTTTTAACCAAAAAATTCCGTTTAAGGTACTACTTTATTTATCCGGCGAGATAAGTAAACCCGTAATTAAATTCGATATAGCGTTATCAGAAAATACGGCCATCAACAGCGACCTTAGAACAACCATTGAAAGTAAGCTGGCACAAATAAGAGGTGATGAATCTGCAACCAATAAACAGGTTTTTTCATTGTTGCTGCTTAACCGTTTTGTAGGAGAACAAAGCAGCGACTTCTTTAAGGGTAATGGGGATGATTTTAGTGATATTGCCCGCCAAAGCGTTAGCCGCTTTTTATCGTCGGCATTAAATGAAATTGCAGGGAACTTATTTAAAGGCGTAGATATCGACCTTAACCTGAATACCTACCGTGATTATAACAACGGCGGCAATCAACAACGCACAGACCTGAATGTGGCACTAAGCAAAAATTTTTTAGACGACAGGTTAACCATAAGTATTGGCAAAAATTTTGGCGTACAGGGACAAGATGTAGCTGCGAAGGAAAACAGCAGTTTTATACCGGACATTACCATTGGATATAAACTTACAAAAGATGGTAAGTATTTATTAAAGGCTTACCGTAAAAACCAGTTCGAAGTAGTGCTGGATGGTTATGTGGTTGAAACAGGCCTTGGTTTTGTGGTAACCATGGACTACGATAAGTTTAATGAACTCTTTAGAAGAAACAGGAAAAAATAAAATAATTAAAGGGAGATCAATCTTATTTTTTGGAGGATAAATGTTAATGAAAGTGAAGTATTTTATAGTATTGGTTTTATTATTCGCTGCATCATCATGCAGTGTAAGGCGTTTTTTGCCTCCCGGCGAAAAACTGTATAAAGGAGCAACAGTGGTGGTTAAAAAAAATCCCGAAGAAAGGAAAACCACCAAAAAATTAAAGAAGCATTTGAGCCGGGCTGTAAGTCCGCGGCGGAACAAATTTTTACTGGGGCAGCCTTACAAAGTTTGGTGGTGGTACGTGATCGGCGAATCAAAGAACGAAAAAGGATTGAAACCATTTTTGCGCAGAAAATTAGGCGAGGCGCCCATGCTGAGCAGCAGGATAAATGCCCCGGTTACTGCAGAAAATATGCAGGCCTTCATGGAAAACACCGGGTACTTTCATACAACGGTGCAGGGCGATACGGTAAACACGGGTTATTTTACAAAAGCCATTTATACAGCGCAGGTTCAGCCGCAATACCATATTAAAAGTATTACCTGGGTAAGCGATAGTTCAGCGCTTTTGCAGCTATTGGAAGAAAGGCAGAAGAACGGAATTCTAAAAGTAGGGCAGCCATACACCTTGAGTAATATCAGCGCCGAAAGGGATCAGCTTGACCTTTACCTAAAAACAAAAGGTTATTACTTTTTTAATCCTGATTACCTGATGGCTTATGCCGACAGCACCGTTGGCGACAGAAAAGTGGACCTTCTTTTAAATGTAAAAAAGACGATCCCCGAAGCTGCCAAACATCCCTATAAGGTCAATAAGATCGTTGTGTATCCCAATTATTCACTTGTTTCAGCCCAACTCGATACCAGCATTTTGGGCGCCGTAAAATATGATGGATTGCACATCAAAGATTCTGCAAAGAGATACAAGCCGAGGCTGTTTGCACAAACCATTACATACAGGCCCGGCAGCTTATACAGCAGCCGTGCTCAAAATTCAACGCTTAACCGTTTAATAAACCTCGGGGCATTTAAATTCGTTAAGAACCGATTTGAACCGGTAGTAGATTCCGGAGACCTGTACCGGCTGAACGTGTATTATTTTCTTACACCTGCAAAAAAGAAATCTTTTCAGGGAGAAATAAATGCTTTTACAAAAGAGAATAATTCATTAGGTGCACAGTTGAGTGTAAATTGGAGGCATAGAAACCTTTTTCGAGGCGCAGAAATACTGTCTGTAAAAGCTTATACCGGTTTCGAAATATCTCTTGCCGATTCGCTACGCAATAACAACAGTTTCCGCCTTGGGGGCGAAGCAAGTATAAAATTTCCCAGGTATGCTGTACCTTTTTTACGGATAAAGGAAAATAATTTTTATCCCCCCAATACGAATTTATTGCTGGGGTACGAACTGTACCGAAAGCAGTTATTTTATACCAAAAACCTGTTTCGCCTGCAATATGATTTTACCTGGAAAAAAAATATCCGTACAGAGTATACCCTTGCTCCAATTTCGATCAGCTATTTAAATGCAAGCCAGGTAACAGATACCTTTTATAAACAGGCGCTGGTTACACCTGCAATTTTACTGAACGTATATTCCGAGGCTATACTGGGTAGTTATTTTTCCTATACATATAATAATGTACTGGGCAGCAAAAGGAATAAAATATTTTTTAACGCCAGTATAGATTTGTCAGGTAATATCACCGGCTTAATAACCGGCGCAAAAAGATTCAGGGAAAAGAAGATATTCGGGACCCCCTTTGCACAGTATGTAAAAACAGATTTCGACCTGCATTATACCCGAACATTGGCTAACGAATGGGATTGGGCAAACCGCATACAGCTTGGCATAGGCATGCCTTATAGTAATTCTGCTTTGCTGCCCTTTTCAAAACAATACATTATTGGCGGTTCCAGTTCCATCAGGGGTTTTAGGGTACGTAATTTGGGGCCGGGAACTTACAAGCCAACTGCGGATGATATGCGTTTTTTCCAGATCATAGGCGGCGATTATAAATTTTTGTTCAACACCGAAATAAGAATACCGATAACAAAAGAACTGAGCACAGCCATATTTGTTGATGCCGGAAATATCTGGACCAAAGATACTTTGATCTTTGGTCCGGCCGGGAAACTTTCCAAGAATTGGTTTAAAGAGCTGGCTGTTGCTACCGGCATCGGTTTACGTTTTGATGCCAGTGTTTTAATAATTAGGGCCGACCTCGGTATACCATTGCGAAAGCCTTATTTGCCGGATGGCCAACGATGGGTATTTAAGCAAGTTGATTTTGGCAGCGGCGCCTGGAGAAGAGAAAATCTTATTTTAAATATTGCATTGGGCCTTCCTTTTTAAGTACATTTATTAAAAGAAATATTTTGAAGAAATTCATAAAGATAACTTTGCTCATCATTGTGCTGGCACTGGTTGGTGGCTGGTTTTATTGGCAGCACTATAAAAAAAGCATCATTAAAGATTCGATCGAGAGTGCAATCAGCAAAGGGACCGATAGCTTATATTTTATTCAATACGACAGTTCTTTTATTGATGAAGTGAACGGCAATGCATCGTTCTATAATGTCAGGCTGCAATCAGATTCCCTGCAAAAACAATTGCAGCTTTTTGACACTGCTTCCTCAGCCACCATTTACAATATCCAGGTTGATGAGGTTTCTATTAGAGGAGCTAATATTCCCGGGCTTATCGGTAATACCAGCATTGAAGCGAATTCTATTTTTATTAAACATCCTGTGGTGTATATTATCAGTTCAGGCAAAAAGAAAAAAGAGATATTAAATAATGATGACAGCCTGCTCATTTATGAAAAGTTGCTGGGTAAATTTAAAAGCATTAACGCACAGGAGATCATTGTGGAAAATGGATTTCTGAATTTTACGGATAAGACCGGTGAACCCAATACAGCCCTGAGAGATATTAATGTTCAGTTAAAAAAATTCAGGATCGACAGTTCCAAAAATTACCAGAAT
>JANOUJ010000441.1:0-2493 GCA_031416815.1 Chitinophagaceae bacterium | reverse complement strand
AATTACACTTCAAATGCCTGTTGAATCTGATTTTCCCGAATAAATATTGTACTTTTGCAGCCGTTTCTAAAATATTACAGCAACAAACCAAGCGTAAATGAGTACAAAGAAAAGAATTTTATTTATTGCAAATGAAATGTCTCCTTATCTGGAACTTACTGATTTTGCGGAAATTGTAAATAAACTGGCCGTAAAATCTAATGACAGTGGCATGGAAGTACGCTGTATCATGCCGAGGTTTGGCGTGATCAATGAAAGAAGGCACCGTTTGCACGAGGTTGTTCGCTTATCGGGTATTAATGTTACGATCGACAACGATGATTATCCTTTAATTATTAAAGTGGCTTCGCTGCCCAATGCAAGGTTGCAGATCTATTTTTTGGATAACGATGATTATTTTAAAAGAAAATCAATTTTTACCGATGAAAAAGAGAATTGGTTTGATGATAATGGATTAAGAACAGTATTATTTTGTAAAGGAGCCCTGGAAACGGTAAAGAAATTTGGCTGGCCTCCCGATATCATTCATTGCAGCGGCTGGATGACCGGATTAATACCGATGTTCATCAGAAATGCTTACAAAAAAGAACCGGTGTTCAGCAACAGTAAGATCATTTATACGATCGGCCAAAATACATTTAAGGAAAAACTTGAGAAAGATTTTTTGAAGATGGCTACCATAAATGATTATGTTACCAAAAAAGAATTGGAACCGTTTAAAGATATGAACAACACGGCGCTGTTTGCAGGCGGCGCTACATATGCGGATGCCATTACCTTTGGCGCCGAAAAAGCAGATAAAAAACTTGTTGAACAATTTGCTAAGGTTAAAGGAAAAAAAGTTTTGAAATATAATGCAGATAGTGATTTAACAGACTATTTGCAATTGTATTCCGAACTTGCAAAGTAGAAATCTAACCGCATTTCATAAAATTATTATTGTGCAAAAACGTATTCTTCCCTTAGATGTAACTGCTATTTTACTTATTTCTTTATTTGGCTGGAACTGTACCAAACTCGACACTACCGATATCGGGAGCGACCTGTTGCCAGTTGTTGATAATGTTAACACGTTTGCAGATACATTGCTTATCAATACAACCCAGGGATTGTTTAATGATTCTACCACCATTGGAAAATATGATGATTATGCTGTGGGTAGAATTTCTAATGATCCTCTTTTTGGCACAACTACGGCAAATATTTATATGCAGCTTAAACCTCCTTTTTATCCTTACTATTTTGGAAATCCGGGGGATACATTGGTTGGTTTTGATTCGGTAGTTTTGTGTTTAAAATATGCAGGCTTTTGGGGCGACAGCAGCTTGCCGGTTGGCCTGGAAGTAAGAGAAGTAAATGATTTTATTTTTCGGGATTCGGTTAAATTTATAAACACCACTGCATATCGGCCAAATACATCAACATTTCTGGGCTCTGGCAGCTTTGATGCCCGTAGGATGGCGGATACCATCCGTTTAAATAATGGAAGGGATAAAGTAATTAACCAGATCCGCATTAAACTATCTTCCGGTTGGGCAGCACAGCTGTTTAACAGAGACAGTATTAAAGCCAACACCGGCAATAATGCATATTATAATGATTCTATGTTCCGCCGTTTTTATAATGGTATAGCGGTTATTGCAACCGGCGGGAGCAATGGATTATTATATGCCACTCTTTCTGATACTGCCACCAAACTGGAAGTTCATTATAGAAAGAAGAATGGGGGCAAGGTTGATTCTGTGTATAGTTCGTTAAGGCTAAATCCCGTTCCAACTGATAATCCTGCCAGAATACCAATATCTAACACCAGCAATTATATAGAGAGAGGTAGGGACGGATTTCCGGTAAAGACCAATACCGACCCGAATGTGCATTACCTGCAAACCGCCCCGGGTACTTTTGTGAATCTTAATATTCCGGGCCTGGCTGGTTTATCTAACCGCATCATTCATCGGGCCGAAATCATTGTTGAGCAAGTTCCTCTCCCAAATGACCCGCTGGCAGAAACATTTTCAGCACCCAATTTCCTGTTTCTTGATTTAAAAGATACTGGTACAACCAAGTGGAAGCCCATATATTTTGATTTGAATACTGCTGAAGTATATAATCCGGATAATATTTTCAATTATATTCCCGGACAGATAAACTACCAATATTTTGGTGGATACAGAAGAAGTAAAACCGATCCTTTATCTGGTAAACTTATTAAGTATTACACCTTCAATATTTCAAGGTACGTGCAGCAAATTGTTACAGAGCGTACACGGTCTTATGACTTACGTTTGTATGCTCCATTTAATTTAAATTATCCGCAGTACTCTTTTGCATTCATTCCTTTTGGCAATAACATTGCTTTTGGTAGGGTGAGGATTGGAAGCGGATCAAATCCCAATTACAGGCTAAGGCTGCGGATCGTTTATTCTAAACTTTAATGCTTATACCATATAATTAAAAGTCCTCCCCATTTTTCGGGAGGACTTTGTTCTTTAA
>JANOUJ010000440.1:0-2768 GCA_031416815.1 Chitinophagaceae bacterium | reverse complement strand
GCCAGTTACGCTGCCGCCTGTAACAGTACCTCCAACTGCATAAGTAATATTTACCAGTAGCGGGGTATTAATACATAAGGTTTGATTATCCGACCCTGCTCCCGATGTTAATGCAATGGTACCATCATCAGTAACGGTAATTGTACCGGTTGTTTGTGGTGTTAAGCACGGCCCGGTAGTTGATACGGTATAAGTAAAGGGACTACCTACTGCCGAAGTTGGCGTTCCGGTTATTGTTACAACGCCTGCTGCATAAGTACCGGTTACACCTGGCGGCAAACCCGTTACTGTACCACCCGTTCCACTTCCACCAATATCATATCTTATATTAACAATAGGATTGTTTATACAAACCGTTTGGTTATCATTATCACCCGGCCTTAAAGTAACGGTGGCATCGGGTGTTATGGTTACTGTAACAGTTTGGCCAGGAGTATTTCGGGTGCAAGTTCCCGAACCTACATTCTGTACACTCAGCAGCTCATAAATAAATGTGTTGGCTACAGTAGTAGGATGCTGTATTGTTATAATACCGCCCACACTTGGTGCACTTACAATTGGAGCCCCACCGTTTATCCTGTAAGTAAAAATATATTCAGGAGTTCCCAGTGTTCCGGTAAAAACTATGTCTGGCCCCACTGGTGCATTTATGCAAACCGGGGCTGTATTACCACTTATTGTTGCATTGGGCAAATCAGGTACTGTTACACTTTGTACAATGGTATCACTTAAGCAACCAGGTGTTGTAATACTGGAATGGCGTATTTGTTTAACACCCGGTGTGGTAAATGTGTGGCTTGCTGTTCTATTAGCACTACCGGTTCCGCCATAAACGGTGGTTATGTTTGTAACAGGGTCATAAAATTCCCACCAAAACTTAAAAGTAGGTTTAGGCAACTGTGGTGTAGTTTCTGTTGCTACCACTGGTAGTAAATAACAACCGGGTACTGGGGCATTAAAGCTGGCAGTGGGGGGGTCACTTATCGTTATAGCAAATTCATATTCCTTGTTAGTACCGCAACCTTCATTGGTACTTGTATAACCAGTAATAAACAGGGTATCAATACCAGGTGCATTAAAATAATAAGTGGTGGGTAATGAATACCAGGCAACCGATCTACCAGCCCTGATATTAATGGAGTCTATGGCAACTTTTGGTGGTGTTCCAACAGTACCATAAACCATTATCGGGAAATTATTTGGGACAATAATTGAGGGATTACTTAAATCCCATCTCAATGAATCGAACCTGATTGCCACAGCAGGTGTTGTTGGAGTGCCAATGGTTGAATCAGGAAAATAAACTTTAAATTTAAAAGGAGAGTTAGTACAAACAGATGGCGATGTTTCAATACCGTAGGTAGTAGCTATTTCCAGGCTTTTAGTAAGGTCTCTAACATTGGTGCCAGCTGAGTAAGCATAAGATTCAAATTGTCCGGCTTGAAATCCATAGCAAATCGCATTAAATCCGGTATCTGCAGTAATCAATCTTGGACCATTAAAAGCCGGAGAAAATTGATGAACCAGATATGAGTAACCCGGTATATTAGCAGCTACCTGAAATGGTGTAGTAGGGGCTATACCATTTATCCTAAATGAACCAGCAGACACAGTTGGAATCAAAACATTTATCCATTGCCTGTTAATATTTTCCTGGGTAGATGTGAATATGGTAATGTCTTTTATGTTTTGTTCAATAGGATTCAAGATCACCATATCCGGATCTCCATGGCCACTTCCCGAACAGGGGTTCCGCTGAGCATATTGACTTACCGCAATTTGCTTATCTGCGGTAATACTCGAAGGTTGTGTAATTACAACAGGATTAGCAGACCCATAGTTGTTTGGGTATATCCCCCCTGCATTTAAAGTGGCTACAACGGCGCCATTAATAGAAACAGTTGTATTATCATCTGCAGCCATTATCCTGTATGGGTTTCCATTAGGATAATCTCCTAATGGTATAAATCCAAAATTTTTACCCCAGGAAGTAATTGGATATAATTGTTGCAGCAAGGGATCTACGGAGTTACCCGCAGTACAGCCAAATATGGCAAAAGATGTTCCAGAACTTCCGCTAAATACAGCAATTTCATTACACCCGCCCATACCTCCTGCCACTGATTCTATAAGAGATCCACTGATATCCTGTGTTGATTGATACTGATACATATCACCAACATTTGGTAAAGAGAGATTTATTACTGGTTGTACAGCTCCATTATTTCTGGGTGTAATTACAACATTAGTATTGGGTTTGGTAGCTATTATTTGAAATTGAGATCTGCCGGTTCCATTTTGAAAAAAACTGGTGGCTAAATATTTTCTTCCTAAAACACTGGTTGGTAATAATAGAGTTGCTGCACTTCTTGCCTGTCCAAACTGTTGTAAATATGCCACTACGGCTGGTTGTCCGGCTGCTACTTGAAGCTTAATTGACTTTTGAATTACCGTTCCAGATTCGGCATTATTTATGTGCGCCGCACTATAAGGTATTTCTACAGATGTAATACTATTTGCTGCAACGGTAAAATTAGCTGAAAAAGTGCCATTTGTTACCGATACAGTTCCACTACTTGCCTGATCTGATGTAATCCATACCTGCAAACGTCCCAATACGGGCCCACTCGGAACATGGCTCGGAAAACAAAACCAAAACTGCTTTCCTTTATTACTAAAATCCTGCCCAAAAGCAGTAAATGATGATGCAAAAACTAAAACGAGAAGTAGTATTTTCCTCATATATTTTGGTATAAAATTAAGTTAAG
>JANOUJ010000439.1:0-1674 GCA_031416815.1 Chitinophagaceae bacterium | reverse complement strand
GCAAAATGGGGGTATCGGCGGACCTGGTATGCAGATAAGAATTGCCGGCCAATAAAAAATTACCAAATAAAAAAACCTCCGTAAAACGGAGGTTTTTTATGCCATCATTAATTTAAAGTTTGTCCACTTCCAGTTTTTTCTTTTCTACTTCAGCAAGCTTAGCAGCGTTACCGCTTATTTTATAGCCATGGCCCAAAATCTCCAAAGCAAGTTTGTAGTTTGATTTATCAGCGAATTTATATTCTTTATAAGTGCCTAATATCCTCACAGCTTCTTCTGCATAAGGAATGGTAGCAAGCGAAAGTGCTTTCGATTCAGCGATCAGGTCATTCTTCACCTTCACTTCTGCTGGTTTGGTGCCTTTTATTTTGGCAATGCGTTCCTGCAGATCAAAAGTTTTGCTATAGTATAAATTGGCGAGTTGTAAATTACCTTCCAGGGTTGATTTTACAGAGATGGCTTTTTTATACATCTCTTCAATCTTAAGCCGGTACGCATTTATGGCATTTGCATCTTTTCCTTTAGCAGCATCGCCGGAAATAAATCTATCAATTTCTATGGCATAATTATAAAAAACAACATAGTTATTCGGATGTGTTTTAGTCAACTCTTCATATTTGTTAAGCAAGGCCTCGTTCTCCAGGTCAGTCAGGGCGAAATCAATCTCTTTCATTTCCCAGTAAGGAATATCAATGGGATAATGCTTCTTTGCTGATGCAACATATTTATTAAAAAGTTCAACGTTCTTTTCCCTTTTATATTTTAAGATCATTTCTTCATAAGCTGTTACATATTTTTCATCTTTTAAGTCGGCATCAGCAATCTTTTTATAATAGATCATTGCATCATCCTTTTTCTTAAGCTCATTGGCAAGCACTGCGAGGTTCCACACCAGGTCGGTATCATGAACGGCAAATTTCAGTGTACCGGGTCCATTGAGGTTCCTGGCAACACCGTAATCATGAACATCCAACGAACTCTTGAAATAATCATAGGAATCAGCATAGTTCTTCTCATTATACAATTTTGCAGCGAGATCGTAATAAGAAAAGTAAATATTGTACAAGGTTGAGTTACTTTCCTCTTTGGTCAGGGGAACTTTGGGATCAAGCTCAGTATATTTCTTAAGCGTTACAAATGCCTCATCGTTGAGCGCCTTACTTTCTGCAACAGTTTTTTTAGGGTCTCTTGCGAGGGCATTGTTTACAAAGGCTTTATAATACCACCCCATTGCATTAGCGGCATTTTTCGGATCGGCATTAAATTTATCTAAAGCGTCCTTTGCCTTATCAAATTGTTTTGCTTCTATCATAAACCTAATGTCAGCCGGCAAATCCTGGCCGCTTACAAATAAGTTGCCTAAAACCAACATAATAACGAATAGATATTTCTTCATGCTTTTTTTTTAGGTGTTAAAGGTATTAATTAAACGGATGAAATTTATCTGTATTTTTCATAAATTATGCCACAGTTTTTAAAAGCGGGGCCGTTTGCTAAAGTTTAACAAGGCGCTAATCGGTTAAACATATGTAAATTACAGCCTCAATATTTAAGTTTGATATCGCAGGAAAGCATACAGCAAATACTCAGCCGCATAGATATTGTGGAAATCGTTGGCTCTTTTATTAAACTGAAAAAAAGAGGAGCCAATTACCTCGGCCTTTGTCCTTTCCA
>JANOUJ010000438.1:0-5876 GCA_031416815.1 Chitinophagaceae bacterium | reverse complement strand
TGCAATCCTGCAACCAAAATAATTGCGGGGCTGCCAATGATATTAAATTCCGTTTCTGTGCCACCCATCAGCTCGGTCAGTTCATCCTGCACAATTTTTACCATTTGCTGGCCGGGATTAACAGCAAGCAATACCTTTTCACCCATTGCTTTTTCCTTTACCTTATCGGTAAATTCTTTGGCTATCTTATAGTTCACGTCGGCGTCAACCAATGCACGGCGAATGTCTTTAACGGTGTTGGCAATATTGAGCTCACTGATCCTTGCCTGTCCTTTTATATTCTTAAAGGCTGATTCTAATTTTTCTGATAACGAATTAAACATGAAACGCTGATTGATTTGATTAAATTGATTTCGCTGATCGATGGGTACATCATCGGGTGTTTGCAAACCGCCTGTATTGCAGACTTATATTTCCAAAATTTATTAAAAGACCAATTTCTATTTTAAATATTTTTAAGTAATTGACAATCTGAATGTAAAACCGTGGCTCAACTTCTGTCACAGCCTTCAATTCTACAATCACTTTATTTTCTACTATTAAATCCAATCTCCTCGAACCAACTTTAATTCATTCATAAAAAATATCTCTTTCTACTTCTATTTCAAAATTCAATCCCGCTTTTTTAAGTTCGATACACAAACATCGCATATAAATGATCTCAGGAAATCCGGGACCAATAACCCGATGAACTTTCATTGCACAACCGATTATCTTACCGGTTAATTCTGAATGCTTGTAATCTTCCATGATGTGCTAAAATTTTGCAAAGCAAAATTAATCAGCGAAATCAAATTTCATCTATTTAATCTGCGTTTTAAATTGAGAACGCTGTATCTATTATTTGCGCCTGTTCCTTTGCATGTACCTTACTATAGCCCGAGGCCGTTGATGCACTTGCCTGGCGGCTGATGATATAAAAATTGATATTTTTTAAATTCATCCTCAGGAATGTTGCAGCGCCCATATTCAATGGTTCTTCCTGCACCCAATACCAAATGGCTTTGCTGTATTTTTTATAGAGTTCATCCAGTTGCTTTTGTGGTAAAGGATGGATCTGTTCAAGCCTTATAATGGCTACATCGCTCCTCTTATCTTTCTGCTGCCGCTCAGCCAGGTCGAAATAAATTTTACCACTGCAGCACAAAACTTTTTTCACTCCGGCAGCATCGCTGATGGTTGAATCATCTATAACTTCTTTAAAAGATCCTGCTGTAAATTCATCTTTAATACTATAACTGCCCGGGTGGCGCAAATTTGCTTTGGGTGAAAAAACCACCAGCGGTTTACGGAAAGGCCATGCCAGTTGCCTGCGCAACAAATGGAAAAAGTTTGCTGCCGTGGTAACATTTGATACAATAAAATTCAACTCTGCACACATTTGTAAAAACCGTTCCATTCTTGCACTGCTATGTTCGGGGCCCTGGCCTTCATAACCATGTGGTAATAATAAAACCACACCATTCATTCTTTGCCATTTTGTTTCGGCAGCAACAATAAACTGGTCGATGATGGTTTGTGCACCATTACAGAAATCTCCAAACTGTGCTTCCCAAACCACCAGGGCATTCGGGTTGGCCATAGAATAACCATATTCAAATCCCAATACAGCGTACTCACTCAATAAAGAATTATAAATGCGAAACGGCGATTGCGTTTGGGTAAAATGATTCAGCCTGTTGTATTCTGCATTTGTATTCTCATCATACAACGTTGAATGGCGGTGGCTAAACGTGCCACGTTTTATATCCTGTCCACTCATGCGTACATCTTTTCCTTCCACCAATAAACTCCCATAAGCCATCAGCTCAGCTGTGGCCCAGTCCACTTTATTTTCATCGCTGAATAATTTCAATTTATCGGCGATGAGCTTTTCCACCTTACGCAAAGGTTTAAAATCGCCGGGCCACTTCATCAGGCCTTCAAATAATAATGTAAACGCATCATTGCCAATGGCCGTAACCGGCGATGCATCAAAATCGGCAGCTGTTGCTTTGCGCAAGCTTTTCCAAACCAGTTCAGGGGGCTGGTAACTGTAAGGCAATGGGTGCTGTTTTACTTCATCAAGTCGCTCCTGCAGATCGGCCAAAAATCTTTGCTCCATTTCTTTTGCAAGCGCCTGTGCATCGGGTTCGCCGTTCTGTATCAGGAATTGGGTATAAACTTCTCTTGGGTTAAGATGCTTGTCGATCAATGCATACATCTGTGGCTGCGTAAACTTAGGCTCATCGCCTTCGTTATGTCCGTGTTTACGATAGCAAACCATATCAATAAAAATATCGCTGTTGAATTGCTGGCGGTAAAGCGTGGCAATTTCACAGGCTTTTACAACCGCTTCGGCATCATCACCATTAACATGAAAGACCGGTGCATGCACCATGGATGCAATAGAAGTACAGTAATCTGAACTGCGGGCATCATCAAAATCGGTAGTAAATCCAATTTGATTGTTGATCACAAAATGAATGGTACCGCCGGTATAATAACCATCTAATCCGCTCATTTGTAAAACCTCGTAAACAATTCCCTGGCCCGCAATAGAGGCATCACCGTGTATGAGTATTGGAAGAATTTTATCGTAATCGCTGTTGTATAAAATATCAGCCTTGCTCCTGGCAAAACCAATAACCAACGGATCAACTGCTTCCAAATGCGAAGGATTGGGCATCAGTTTTAAATGCACTTTTTTACCATCAGCTGTTTCAACATCACTACCAAAGCCTAAATGGTATTTCACATCGCCACTACCCATCGTTGTATCCGGTATACTTGTCCCTTCAAACTCACTAAAAATCTGTTGATAGGTTTTACCCATGATGTTCGCCAGCACATTCAACCTTCCCCTGTGCGCCATACCGATCACTACTTCTTCCACATTATTATTGGCAGATGTGTTAATGATAGCGTCCAAAGCTGCGATAGCGGTTTCACCACCTTCCAGCGAAAAACGTTTTTGACCGACATACTTTGTATGCAGAAATTTTTCAAACATTACGCCTTCATTCAGCTTTTGCAATATCCTTTTCTTTTGCTGCAAAGGCACAGGCTTCAGCATTGTTTGCTCAATCGCTTTGGTAAGCCAATCCAGTTTTTCCTGGTCATTAATATAACCAACCTGCACACCTACATGGCTGGTATAGCATTTTTGCAAATGGTCAATAATGCTTTGCAGGGTAGCATTTCCCATTCCCACAAATTTCCCAGCTTCAAATGTTTGTTTCAGGTCAGCATCTGACAAACCAAAATTTGACAGATCAAGTTTGGCGTGGCGGTCTTTTCTTTCCCGGATAGGGTTTGTTTTGGCAACAAGGTGGCCTTTTTTGCGGAATGCCCGTATTAAACGAAATACTGCAAACTCTTTATCCAAATTAGTACTCAGAGATGTCGGAATGCTGAGCGGAGCCGAAGCGCCATTGAGAGTAGTCGAAATGGAATTGTTTGTAATTGCAAAATCAAAGCCCTCAAAAAACTTCCGCATATCAACATCTACGCTGGTTGGGTCTTTTACAAAATCATTGTACAAACCTTCAATAAAAGAGGGATGCGAATTGGTGATGTATTGAAAATCCTTCATAAAAAAGTAGAGATTTTTTTGAACCCAGCTTCAATGCTGCTATTCAGCTTCATTGGCGTCGCACGCTTATACGATATCAAACCATTCAGCAAAACGGCCCAAACTTAAGCTGAAACTGGCTGCAAATATCGGTGAATTAGGCGTTATTTGTTGCGGAATTTGAAAGCAATTTTTTGCAAAACATGGCCACGATGCCACTTAAAATAACATACCCGCTAAAATAATAGAAACCCGGCTGTAGAAAAGCCTTGGTACTTTCCATCGCATTGGCACCCAAAAAGGCAACGAATATGCTAATGGCGAATACGTCGGCCATGGCCCATTTGCTTATGGCGCTCACAAAATGCTGCCATTTCATGTGGGCATTTTTACCCAGTAAGAGGTAAAAGATAATACCGGATTTTACCAGAGGAACAATGATACCGAAGAGGAGAATGAGTGAAAAAGGCCAATAATTGCCATCTTTCCAAAGTTTTTCAAGCATACCCAGTACACTTCGTTTTTCACTAAAAAGGTTGAGGTCTATAATATAATGCACTGATACATCAATGTGAAGAATGTCCAGCACCAGGCCCAAGCCCAATAATACAAGCGATATAATGTGTAAACTGAGTAAAATATATCGGTTCATACAGTGGTTTTAAGTTCAAATTAAGCAAATACCAGTGTCAATTAAAAAATTATTCATTATTCATTATCAAATTATCCATTCATTCCCCTATCTTTGCAGCCCAAAAAATAGATTTAAATGGCAAATCACGCAGCAACCAAAAAAGATGTAAGACAGAGTACCAAACGTAACGAACGTAACCGCTATTACGGCAAAACAACCCGTAATGCAATCCGTGACTTAAAGGCTGGTGAAAAAGCGGCTGCTGCGGAAGCTTTTCCCAAAGTTGCTTCTATGATCGATAAACTGGCAAAGCGTGGTACTATCCATAAAAATAAAGCTGCCAATTTAAAGAGTAAGCTGGCTAAAAGAGTGAACGCACAGGCAAAGTAAAATTTTTTTTAAACCGATATTTAAAACCCGTCTCAATTTTTTTGACGGGTTTTTTAATTGATCGGTATTTCAATCTTTTAAAATTATTGTAGCTTGATAAAAATTTAATTGAATGAGAAAGCTCATTATACTTTTAACCCTTCTTCCTTTATTTTACAACACTCATGCCCAGTTATGTCGTTTTGAAAAAACGAATGGGCTGGAAAGTGCCACTTATTTTGAAGCCATTGACTGGTATAAAAATTTGGATCAAATTTCCACTAAAGTATTGGTTAAAAAAATGGGCATGACGGATGCCGGTTACCCCTTACACCTGGTGATGGTTAGCAGCGATGGTAATTTTGATGCCGCTCAGTGGCGCAAACAAAATAAAGCGGTGATTTTGATCAATAACGGAATTCACCCCGGTGAGCCCGACGGCATTGATGCCAGTATG
This sequence comes from Chitinophagaceae bacterium, assembly GCA_031416815.1. Classification (GTDB taxonomy): domain Bacteria; phylum Bacteroidota; class Bacteroidia; order Chitinophagales; family Chitinophagaceae; genus Ferruginibacter. Next base: position 863 of record JANOUJ010000438.1, on the reverse strand, counting down.
ATGCTGGTGAGAGATATTGTAAATAATAAAATCAAACTGCCGGATAATGTTGGTTTAGCTTTTATTCCGGTTTATAATATTGGTGGATGTTTAAACAGGAATTCTTATTCCCGGGCAAACCAGGACGGACCACTGGAATATGGTTTTAGAGGTAACAGCCAAAATCTTGACCTGAACCGTGACTTTACAAAGAACGATAGCAAAGAATCAAAAGCTTTTGCCCAAATTTTTCATTTCCTTGATCCGGATATTTTAATTGACAATCATGTAAGTGATGGGGCCGATTACCAGCATACAATGACATTGCTCACTTCGCAGTATGACAAACTGGGGGCTGGTTTGGGTGAATGGCTAAAGAATAATTTTGAACCTCAGCTCTATAAAGGTATGAGTGATAAAAATTGGGATATGGTACCGTATGTTAGTTTTGAAACTGCCAGTCCGGACAAAGGCATGATTATGTTTATGGATCCGCCACGCTACTCCTCCGGCTATGCAGCTTTATTTCAAACCATTGGCTTTGTACCAGAAACGCACATGCTTAAACCTTTTAAGCAAAGGGTTTTATCTACCTATGCTTTTTCGCAAACGGTAATTGAAAAAGCATCTGCTAATGCAAACGAATTAATTGAACAACGTAAAAGGGCAAGAGCAGAAATAGCGAACGCAAAATCCTTTGCATTTAAATGGAGTTTGGATACCACTAAATTCACTTTTGTAAATTTTAAAGGATACGAACAGGCTTTCAAACCAAGTGATGCAACCGGGCTGAACAGGATGTATTACGACCGTAGTAAACCTTTTACAAAACAGGTAAAGTTTTTCAATGTTTTTAATGCGGCTAATTTCATTAAAACACCTAC
>JANOUJ010000437.1:0-3127 GCA_031416815.1 Chitinophagaceae bacterium | reverse complement strand
TATATTGCCATCCACCAGGTCATCTCTTTTCACAATTGCTCCAATGATGAACACAAGCAATATGGCAAATGCCGCCATGCCTACCCATTCTGCTTTTTCGGCTGCAAACGGTATCATGATCAGGGAGACCAAAAAAAGAATGATACTCAGGTGAAAGATCAGACCCAACCAGGCCAATCTTCGATTCCTGAACACGAGCCGATGGTAGCGAATGAACAATTTACGGATATAGAAAAAAACCAGCCAGGCGCCTGCAGCGGCAAACAGCCATTCTATATTGGTAAAATAAATATGAAAAATTCTACACCCGAATATTACAGAGAACAGGATCATAGCCGACAGTTCTGCCAATGCATAACCATCTTTTGTTTCCTTCTTCCCAAGGGCAGTAATAAATTCCAACAAAAATATTAATCCAAATGCAAAAGCAACCCCTCCCATAATTTTTAAGCCATAACTGTTCTGGGCCATGGAGGCGAAGGTGCCCATAACAAGCAGGATAAAAAGTAAATAGTATATGGGGTTATTCTTCTTCATTAAACCGGCAGATAAAATATATAATTAAAATCATGCGTTAAAAATTCATCCATTGCTTTCCATTTTTGTACTCCCTCTTCTGCTTCCCTTTTACGGCAAGCCTGCCAAACAATGAATGTCCGGGTAATCAAATCCTGTGCTTCAGTTAAGGTAGAGGGTATGGCCGTCAGGGCACGGTAAAAATTACCCTCTTCAGCAATACCATACACCCGGCTTGTTACACCATCAAACTTACTCCCTTCAATTATTTCTGTCAAGAAATCGGAAGATAAACTATTCAGATGTTTTCCGCCAATACGTGACAGGAGCAAGATCATGTTAAACCGGGAATCTAAGGCCTGGTTAGGACCAAAATTAAATTGTGAAAAATCAATATCCTTTGATTTGGAAAAAACAGAATCGAGGTAAACAAAGGCTGTTGGATCCGTTTTTTTCAAATAAAGCTTTTCAGCCATAAAAATATAGGCAAACGCTTTTTCATGATCTTCCTCGAATTTCTCTGCTAATTCAACTGCTTCCTTTTGTTTGTCTGCCAGTGAAAGGTTTACGCAAAGATCTTTGAGTTGGTTAAGAAAGAATGTTTTTTCTAAATATTCATACTTATCCCTTGATGCAGAAAAATTTTCTTTATTAAACCGCCGATAATTTTCCATTCCTGCTAATGTATCGCCCCGGTCAAAAGCCCGGTTAGCTAAAATGAGACTGATTAAATTCAGGTCAAGACTTTTACCCTGGGGATGTGTTTTTGCCAGTGCCAATACCCGTTTAAGTGTTTCATCGCTCAACGGATAAGTGTTATCTAATGCATCACCATCATTGGTAAATGGCTTTGCCTCATTAGCCTTTGCAATCCAGAAATGGATCATGCCCAGATCTGCTGCCGATGTAAATAATTCGTTAAACAGGTTTTTCCTATCAAGAAAATTGAAAAAAAGATCGGAGTGATAAGTCCAGCTAAACCATCCATCCATATAATCAGGATAGATAAGCATATTTTTTCGTTTGAAATTACGGTTACGTACACCATCACTGTAGTAAGGAAGTGTAACAGGGGTCATTGCCGTATCGAGGTAATTTTTATCAATCAGCCTGATATGATCAACAGACTCCTGTAGCAGGTTATCGAGGTAAACGTTGTCTGAAGGCAATCCCCGGTCAAACTGGTATTTATCAATAAACATGGCTCTTCTTTTTTTATTCAGAGCCAGGAGATAATTCCTGTTTGAAGAATTTTTTACTGTGTCAATAATCTTTTCGTAATCTTCTGCCAATGCAGTGAACAATTCCCTTTTGGCCAGGCAATTGTTGGGGAAAAAATAACCTTTGAAAGATCGCAGGATATTTTTTTCAATATTTACCCGGTATAAATGGCTGATATACCCGGAACGGATTACCGAATTTCTAAAAATAGTCAACGGAGTATTACTGGCATAATTGGCCCCGAGCCATTTCACCAGGTAGCCAGCTTTTTCACGATGGCCATACTGGTACATTATAGCCAGTATATTATTATAATTATTAAACAGGCTGCCTGTAAAATAATCGTTTTGTCCTGATTGTTTAATCGCTTCAAAACTTTGGATAACATTAGCAGTATCTCCAATGGCTGCATATAAAGATGCAAGGGTATGATAACCTCCGTTAAAATCATTGGGGATGCGGCCATTGATTTCATAACTTCCTTTTGCATAATAAACATCAAATATTGCTTTACCGGTGGTGGTTTGAAACGGAGAAAATAATCCAAGCATTGAATTCAATTTTTCCCCGGTAACCTGGCCAAACGTAAGCCATTGCTGTATGCCATAATTCAGCTCAATAGAAATTGAAGATTGAAACAATGATTTAGTATGATAAAAAATCATGGCAACACCATAACTCTCATCCGCTAATTCCTGAAGCATTTGTTCAGTTTTGCCTGAAGGGTTATAGTAATTATCGTAAGCAAGCAGTGTGGTGAACTCATTCAGTTCGATTATTAAAAACGGATAATCAGTTTTTTTGGATAGCAACTCGTTAAAATTGGCCTGGATCAGATTTTTTAATTCAGACTTGATTGTACTGCTATCCTTTTTATCAATTAATAAAATTTGCTTATAAGTTTCATTCGCCAGGCTTAAGCTTGCTTTTGCATCAAGACCTGATAAATAGGTTAGCATGGACCCGGGTTTATACCGTTCTTCTATTAAGAGCGGCAAAGCCTTGACATTAAATCCAACTTCCTTGCTTTTCATCAGGACTGATGCCTCAGCCCTGACTTTCTCAATCACCCGGTTATTTTGTTTTTGCTCTGCATCATACCAATAAAATCCACTTAGTATCAGCATTGCAGCAATGGCCACTACAGTCGCAATTTTTTGTGGCCCGTATTTCATAAAAGCCCTTGTAACGGCTACCTTCCCCGCACTGAGTTTAATGAACTCACGAGCATCTTTCAACACTCCTTCTGCATCGGCTGTTGCTTTTGTCTGATCTTCCTGAATTTCAGAATAACGTTTTATCCAACCCACATTGGGTTTACATTTATTGTACCAGTTTTCAAAATAGGTAAGCGGTCCTATTGGCAACAGAAAGCCACTGCTCTTTCCAC
>JANOUJ010000436.1:0-3916 GCA_031416815.1 Chitinophagaceae bacterium | reverse complement strand
CATTTGTTATTCCCGAAGATGTGAGAAGTATAAGTAAAGATGTTTTACGACACAGAATTGGATTGACTTACGAAGCAGAGGCAGAAAATGTAAATGTTGAACAGATCATAAATGAAATACTTAGAGTTGTAAATGTACCATGACGCTGACAACAGAAGAAATAATAAAGAAGGTTCGTGAGCTTGAAATTAAGAGCAAGAAGATCACTACGCATTTATTTACAGGTGAGTACCATTCTGCTTTTAAAGGAAAGGGTATGAGCTTTAGAGAAGTACGTGAATATTATGCCGGTGATGATGTACGTTTTATTGATTGGAATGTAAGTGCCAGGTTCAACCATCCCTTTACCAAGGTTTTTGAAGAAGAACGGGAATTAACCGTGATGCTGATGATTGACACCAGCGCCAGTAATTTGTTTGGTACTGTTGCCCGGCAGAAAAAAGACCTGATCGTGGAGATGGCTGCACTGATCACTTTTAGTGCGGTGAGTAATAATGATAAGGTTGGGGTAATTTTCTTCAGCGATAAAATTGAAAAATATGTTCCGCCAAAAAAAGGCAGACAACATGCTTTATACATTGTACGGGAGTTGCTGACAGTAGAAGCAAAAAAACAAGGAACCAACCTGGATGATGCTATTAAATTTTTCAGCCGCTCAGTAAAGCAACGCAGCATTGCTTTTATTTTAAGCGATTTTCTTGCAACCGGTTATGACGATGGCCTTAAAGTGATCGGCAATAAACACGATGTGATTGGCATACGGGTATATGATAAAATGGATATGCAGTTGCCTGATGCAGGCCTGTTGCAGTTGCAGGACGCAGAAACAAATAAAACAACGTGGATAGATAGCAGCGATGAACTGGTACGCTATAATTACCAGCAGCATTTTATGGAGCAAAGCGAAATAAGTAAGAATTATTTTAGAAAAGCAGGAGCAGAATTATTGCATGTGCGTACAGATGATGATTACGTAAAAATATTGCAGAAGTTTTTTATTAACAGGATGTGATTGAAAAAATAAATAGTGAAAGAAAAAATAATCAGGATATTGATTGCCGGAGGATTAACAGCCTGTTTTTCTTTTTTCATGCAATTTGCCTTTTGCCAAACAGTACAAACCATTACCGACAAAAAAGATATTTTAATTGGCGAACAAATAAAACTTACACTGAAAGCACCATTGAATGGCTTGGCGAAATGGATCGTTCTTCCGGATTCAGTTCCTCATTTTGATATTGTAGAAGCTACTAAGCCAGATACTATAACTTTTAAAGACGATTCCAAAGCCATTGAACAAACAATCATTATCACCAGCTTTGATTCAGGCAGGTGGACCTTTCCGGCTTTACCTGTTGAGTTTGCCAGCGCTGCAGGGCAGCCAACACAAGTAGTAAATACCGATTCTTTTTTTGTGAACGTGTCTTATGCACCGGCTGACAGTACCAACCAGCTGCGTGATATTAAACCGATCATCAAAGTTTCGGTACTTGAACTTTTGTGGTTTTATATTGCCGGCGGCGTTTTGCTTTTGCTGCTGATCGTTTTTCTGTTGTACCGGTATTTTAAAAAGAAAAAGCAAGATGCGCCTTCAACCCTGGTTTCTAAACTTTCGCCCTATGATGAAGCGATGGCAGAGCTGAAAAATCTGTCGCAGTTTAACCTGCAGGATGCTGCCGACATAAAAGGATATCACATAAAACTGTCAGGCATCTTTAAAAATTACCTGGGCCGTAAGCTGGGCAAGAACCTGTTAAATAAAACAACAGGCGACCTTTTAATAAATATGAAGGAAGTTAATTTGCCACCCGAAAATATTTCGGAACTGGCTACAGCCCTGCGCTGCACCGATGCTGTGAAATTTGCCAAGTATCTTCCCTTATCCATTGAAAGTGAAGACTGCCTGCGAAAAATAAAAGAGACAATTAATTTAATAGAACACAAAACACAAAACCCATAACACAAAACCCATTTTGCTTTTCGACTATTTTAAAAATATAACTTTTGGCCAGCCCTGGTTTTTGCTTCTACTGATTGCAATACCGGTATTGATATGGTGGTATGCAGCAAAGAACAATAGGCGGCAGGGCAGCATCGTCGTTTCGGAGGTTTCGGCAAAAGGTCTATCAACCTGGAAGACGAGTCTCCGCCATTTACTTTTTATATGCAGGTTGTTGGCCATTGTTTTTACGATAACAGCGCTTGCACGGCCGCAAACCATGTTTGAAGAACAGCATGCTGAAGGGGAAGGCATAGACATTGTTTTGTGCATTGATGTAAGCGGCAGCATGACAGCACAGGACCTGACTCCCAACCGGCTGGAAGCTGCTAAAAGAGTGGCTATTGATTTTGTAAACAAAAGGATGACTGATCGCATAGCAGTTGTAATTTTTTCAGGCGAAAGTTTTACCCAATGCCCGTTAACAACCGATCATGCGGTATTGGTATCGGCCATTGAGAATATAAGAAATGGTTTGCTGGAAGATGGTACGGCAATTGGCTCGGGACTTAGCACCAGCGTTGAGCGTTTGCGTACCAGCAAATCAAAGAGCAGGATCGTTGTTTTATTAACCGATGGAGAAAATAATGGTGGCCTGATCGATCCGGAAACGGCCAAAGAAATTGCCAAGGCTTTCCAGATAAAAGTTTATACCATTGGCGTAGGTACCGATGGCTATGCACCGCAGCCCGTTAATACACCGTTGGGTGTGGTTATGCAACAGGCAAAAGTATCTATTGATGAAAAGCAATTGAAAGCAATTGCTGCAGAAACCGGCGGCAAATATTTTCGTGCAAAAAATAACGAAGGCCTTACCGGAATTTATGATGAAATAGATCAACTGGAAAAATCAAAAGTAGAAATTACAAGCCGTACACGATACACCGAAAAATTTTTTCCCTTTATTATGGCTGCACTGGTATTGCTGTTTTTGGAGATGTTGTTGAAGTTTACGGTGTTTAGGAAGTTTCCGTAATTCGATTCTTTAATTGCGACCATCAGTCGCAACTTACGCGTTTAATTTATTTCTTAAATCCATTCTGCTGTGTAATATTCTTACGATTTCAATTTTATTGACTCTAAGCCTTTGATAAAAAATAATATGCTGGCCTGCTCTGGATCCAAAAATATCTTTATGGATCTCAGGATAATTCTTTGCGAAAGCTTTGTCATTAGCCAGAGCCTGGCAATGTCCCAGTAATATATAGTAGTATTTATCAGCCTGCTCTTCTGACCATACTTCGAAAGTATAATCCCAAATTTCTGAAAGATCAGCAATTGCTTTATTTGAGAGGATATAACCGGCCATCTTTTCTTTTAACTGATTTAAGCTTCTCTAAATGTTTCTTAGCATTAAAATTTTTTACAAACCCACTTGCAATGCCTTCTTCAATTGCTTTTTTTAAGGCAACTATTTTGCTTTCTTCTTCCTCCAATAGCCGTAGGCCTGCCCTTACAACTTCGCTAGCATTTTTAAATCTGCCTGTCGATACTTTGCTGTCAACAAAGTCTTCAAAATGGTCTCCCAATGATATTGAAGTATTCCGTGCCATGATATATATTTTTTATAAAAGTACCAATAATTGGTACTTATTCCAAAAATTATTCCCTTTGTTGCCTGTACTGGCATTCCTATTTTTGGAGATGTTGCTGAAGTTTACGGTGTTTAGGAAGTTTCCGTAATTAGTGTAATTCATATTTATTCGTGAAATTTGCCCCAATGAACGCAACCGTATATAAAAGCACCGGCAACTGGTACCAGGTAAAAGATGACGAGGGCAACAGCTTTAATGCCCGGCTATTAGGAAAATTTAAAATTGACGGGCTCACCAGCACCAATCCCATTGCAGTGGGCGATTCGGTCAATATAGAAATGGAGAATGAACTGGAAGGCTCGGTTACCATCACAGAAATTGG
>JANOUJ010000435.1:0-2131 GCA_031416815.1 Chitinophagaceae bacterium | reverse complement strand
GCCCGATATCGAAATTTTTGCCTTTGCAGAAAGCAGCATCAGAATAAAAGCATTTTTACGGGTAAATAATTACACCGCACAATTCCAGGCCAAAAGTGTGTTCTTAAAAAAATTGCACGAAAGATATAATAAAGAAGGAATCAATATTCCTTTTCCTTCACGTTCCGTATTTCTAAACAAAGAAACCGGGTAGAAACTCCTGCTTATTTGTTTTAATCACCCGCTTTTTTTACCGGAGGCAGTAGTTTTATGTACGATATTTTAAACCGGTTTTCAACCAGTTCGCCCTGTATCTCGGCTGTGCGGATAGCATTGCACATACCATCATGTGCGTGTGCATCACCAAAACTGTCAATATCTGCGCCATCGGCATAATATGCTTTGCCTTCAATACGTACAGCCATATCGCAGGTTTTACCGGCAAGGCCCAGTTTACATTTACCGCAGGATACTTCGACAACCTGTATGGCTTTAGCTGCATCCGGAACGGACGTTTTGACGGCTGTTGTTTGGGCCGATGCACCAATTGTAAATAAAGAAAAACATAAGAAAATGATCAATGATCTCATAAATGACGATTTAAGTAGTAAAAATAACAAAAACAGTTTTGTAAAACCGCATTTTATTTCTTTGAGAAGACAGACAGGTTATCTACTTTTAATATCTCAGCCTTAAATCGATTGTTATGATACGTTTTTTAATTTGTTTGCTGTTGCTTTTGCCAGCTGTTTCGTTTGGGCAGGATTGGAAAACCTTTGACCAGCCCGATATATTGTTTACAGCAAAATATCCGGCTACCTGGGTCAATAAAATTAAAGAAGGAAAAAGGGTTTTCTTTACGTCGCCCTCTGAAAATGATGAAGACGATTTTTTTCAGAATATTAATATCAGTGTTACCACCAATCCTGAATACGGTACTACATTAAAGGTTGCAGATGTGATACAGGAAATAGTTGATAGAGTAAAGGGATCCTTTAATGATTTTAACGAAGAATCAAGAACTTCTTTTAAATGGAATGGGATCGATGCGTTTGAAATTACTTACACTGGTAAATCCAAATCAGAGGATGAATTATCGGTTCGAATTACGCAAAGAGTTTGCTTCTACAAAACCCGGCTTTACCTTTTAACATATACTGCTTTAAAAAGTATTGATGTTTATGCTGTTACAGCCAAAAAGATCATGGATACTATAAAGTTTAAACCCTAGATCAGGGATTGGTACAAGCATCTCTCAGCATCTTCATGTAAACGATCCCCTTTTCCCTCGCAAAATTTATGTTCTTATCCGGAATAGCTTCCGGGTGATCGTAATGCTCCAATGCTTTGTCAATGCTGCTTTCACGCAACAAATGCAGCATGGGATAAACTGAGCGGTTGGTATAATTGGCCGGGTCATTATCGGGCGCTTTTGCAAATCTGTATTGAGGATGAAAACTAGCCAGTTGATAGATGCCGTCATATCCTTTCTGTTTCAGTAATTTTTCCGCAACCAAAACAAGGTCAAGATAACTATCAAATGTTTTAAAGTTGTTTGGAAAGATCAGAAAAGAAGTTTCAATTGTTCCATCATCATCAAGCCTTCTTACTTCATGCAAAAAGGATTCAAGGCAGGCTGTTGAGTCTATTGACGTTTCAACTTTATAAAAAACAGCGTTGCGTTTTACTACCTGTGCTGCAAAGGGGCAAAAATTACAACCAATCACTACATCGCTGATCCATCTTTTTGTATGCTCAATCACCTGTTCTGATGTAACCATAAAAGCAAAACTACCGGATTCTTTTATTAACGTCATATAAAGTGCTAATTCTTCAATGGGCCTTCCCAAAGCACCTGGTCTATCATCCACGTATCGTTTTGTTTGGCAAGGAGAATATAATCAATACCCCACCAGGCTGTTACTTTTGCGGCCGCAATACTGTTCATGATATCCAATACTTCAACTTTTTTTGGAGCATCTGCTTTTGCAAAATTCTTTTTTTCATAAACCCGTTTGGCATAATCAACTGCCTGCCGCCAGGTCATATTTCCATCAGGAGCATATTTGCCGGTTTTCTTGTCCTGCCAGTAACCAAATTTGTATAAAGATGGATTAAGGCACCGGATCAGTTTACTGGTATCTCCTTCGTA
>JANOUJ010000434.1:0-6588 GCA_031416815.1 Chitinophagaceae bacterium | reverse complement strand
TTGCTTATTAATTATTTTGGACAGGGAGCCAGTTTATTGAAACACCACAGCGGACAGTTATTAGATAAGGCCACGATCAGTTCTGAAAGAATAAATGCATTTTACGATTTGATGCCCGATTGGTTTATTGTGCCGGGTGTTGTTATTGCTACCAGTGCAGCAATCATTGCCAGCCAGGCCATGGTTTCTGGTTCATTTACGTTAATAAGCGAAGCTATAAGGCTTAATCTTTGGCCTAAGCTTAAAATAATATACCCTTCCGAAGCCAGGGGACAAATTTTTATACCCGCCATAAACATGCTGTTGTTTGTAGGTTGTGTAGGGGTTGTTTTATTTTTCCGGGAGTCGGCTAAAATGGAAGCTGCTTATGGCCTTGCCATCATTACAACTATGTTGATGACAACTATCCTGTTTGCCAATTATATGGTACTGCACCGGGTAAAGCCCATGTGGATCTATATTTTCCTTACGGCTTATGTAATCATCGAATCCTCATTTTTAATTGCATTGATGGATAAATTTTTACACGGTGGCTACATCACTTTGATGATCGGGTTCGTGTTATTTTCAGTCATGTACATTTGGTACCGCAGCCGCAAGATCAAGAACCGGTATGTGGAGTTTGTACGCATGGAAGAATACATTCCCAAACTGGAAGAACTTAGTAATGATACATCAGTACCCAAATACGCAACTCACCTGGTCTATTTAACCAGTGCCAACAATCCAAAAGAGATAGAGCATAAAATTATTTACAGCATACTCAGTGGCAAACCGAAACGTGCCGATATTTTCTGGTTTGTGCATGTAGATACCATGGATGATCCTTACACCTGCGAATATTCAGTGGAACATATCATTCCCAATGATATTATTCGTGTTGAGTTCAGACTTGGTTTCCGCATGGCCCCACGCATTAACCTGATGTTTAAAAAAGTTGTGGAAGATCTGGTAGCCAACCGCGAAGTAAATGTTACCAGCCGTTACGAAAGCCAGCAGCGTAATAATGTAGTGGGCGATTTTCGCTTTGTGGTAATGGAAAAATTTCTGAGCCAGGACAATGAACTGCCTTTCTTTGAAAGGGTAATTATGAAATTGTATTTCTGGCTGAAAGAAATTTCGCTCAGCGAAGAAAAAGGTTTTGGACTTGAGCAGAATACGGTGCAGGTAGAAAAATTCCCGCTCATTATAGCACCGGTTAGTAAATTAAAACTGAAGCGGGTTTATACGGATGAGGAGGAGTAAAACCCCCGACCTCTTTTTCTTCAATGGGCAACATTGCTGACTATTTATCATAATTAAACATAATTCAGTTTTGAACCACAATAGAAACATAGTTACATAGAAATACACACATAGAACCTCTATGTGCAGGCCTATGTTTCTATCTGCGTATGTGTTTCAAATACAACTTACAATTTAAAACATCCTGAATTCCATCACAGCAATATCATTAAAACAAAAAATAGACACCGGCGAAGATTTTCAACTCATAGATGTTCGTGAGCTTTATGAAAACGAGGAATTCAACATCGGTGGCCAATTAATGCCACTGAATGAAATTACCCAACACATTGATAAGATCGTAACAGACAAACCTGTCATTTTTTATTGCCGCAAAGGCATACGCAGCCAGTTAGCCATTCAGCGGCTGCAGGAAAAATTCCCCTTTACAAATCTCGTAAACCTGATCGGCGGTACCGAAGCATGGAGGAAGCAGTTTGGAGTTTGAGGTTTGTCCACGGGATCCTGCGGATAGTTTGTTGTTAAACAGAGAATGCCTAATTTAACAGGGTGCTAATAACTACAAACCAAAAATCACCAACCACAGACTAACACTTGCTTCAAATCGCTCTCTATATCATCCTCGGCATTGCAGCACTTTCCGTTATTGTTTATTTTTTGCAGGAAAAATTCATTTTCAAGCCCGAAAAATTAAAACAGGATTTTGTTTATAAATACGACGTGCCTTTTGAAGAACTGTTTTTTGATGTTGAACCGGGCGTACGTATAAATGGGCTGCATTTTACTGTAGATAAACCACTGGGACTGGTGCTGTATTTTCATGGCAATAGTCGCAGCATTAAAGGATGGTCAAAATACGCGGTAGATTTTTACCGCTATAAATATGATGTGGTGTTGGTTGATTACCGCGGCTTTGGTAAAAGCACCGGCAAGCGCAACGAAAAAGATATGCTCAGCGATATGCAGTTCGTGTATGAAACCCTTGCAGCAAAATACCACGAGAATCATATGATTGTTTATGGCCGTAGCATGGGCAGTGGTTTTGCGGCCAAAGTAGCCAGCGAAAATCAACCACGTTATCTCATCCTGGATGCACCTTATTTCAGTTTTAAAAAAGCAGTGGAAAGGTTTTTACCCATATTGCCCATGCGTTTTGTGTTGCGGTTTCATATGCGTACCGATAAATGGATAACCAAAGTAAATTGCCATACCTATATTCTGCATGGCACCAAAGATTGGCTGCTGCCCATTAGCAACAGTGAAAAATTGCAGGCGCTCAATCCCCGTAAAATAACACTCATCCGCATCCCCGGCGGCGGGCACAACAACCTGCCGTCATTTCCGGAGTATCATAATTTTGTGAGGGATATTCTGCAGTACTAAAACGTTGATCAGTTAATTGGTTAAGTGGGTAATCCGTGGGGACTGCAATATTTTAGGTGTCTTTCCTGTGAATGACCAATAAACGGATTAACGGATTAACCGATTAACGTATAGTCCTACCTTTGTCACATGAACCGTCAGAAATTCTTCCGTTGGCTTAAGATCATTGTGCTCATCTACTGCATCATTGGGATTGCTTTATTTTACTTGCAGGAAAAGTTTTTATTTCATCCTGAAAAATTATCCAATGCTTATGTATATCATTTCAAAGTTCCTTTCGAAGAAGTAAATATCCCGATCAACAATACTGATACCGTGAACATGATCAAATTTTTTCCGGCAGACTCGGTAAGAAAGGGTGTGGTCGTCTATTTTCATGGCAATATGGAAAATATTGAGCGCTACGCAAAGTTTGCTGATAACTTTACCAAACATGGCTACGAAGTATGGATGCCAGATTATCCCGGTTTTGGAAAAAGCACAGGCGAGCGTACTGAAAGAAAAATGTATGAGCAGGCTTTACAGGTACAAAAAATGGCTGCAGCAAAATATGGTAAAGACAGCATTATGATTTACGGAAAATCACTGGGTACCGGCATTGCGGCATACGTGGCATCTCAATCAAATAATAAAAGGCTGATCCTTGAAACGCCGTATTACAGTATTCCATCGCTCTTCAGTTGTTATGCACCCATTTATCCAACTGGTAATATGATTAACTTTAAAATACCAACCCACAAATTTTTATCGGATGTGAATTACGCGGTAAGCATTTTTCATGGCACCGATGATGGCGTGATACCTTACCGCAATGCAGCAAGGTTGAAAAAGATTTTGAAACCCACAGATGAATTTATAACGATTGAGAAAGGAAAACACTATAACCTTAACGGATTTGAACACTACACGAAAAAAATAGACAGTTTATTAAACCTCCGATGAGGAGTAAAGTGTGAGTTTGAAAATTCTCGGCACCAATTTTACTGTCAGTCTGAGCTTGTCGAAGACGGGTTGATTTAAAATAGCCCAGGTTTCGACATGCCTGTCTGCCGACAAAGGCAGACTCAACCTGACAACTTTTCAAAATAGTACTCTACTCCCATAACTGTGTTTTGCCTTTAGTAATTTTAAGTGTATAATTAACCCCGATTTTTAGGGCATAATTTTCTTTACCATGGCTTACCGGAAAACCGTAAGCAACAGGGAAATTATATGGAGCAGTGATTTCCTGTATCACTTCATACGCATTTTTGCCAAAAGGCCTATCGGTATCCTTCATATCGGTAAAACCACCAACAATAAGCCCCGCCAGGTTTTTCAGCTTGCCGCTACGCTGTAACTGGTACAGCATCCGGTCAGTATTGTAAACCTGTTCGCCAATATCTTCAATAAATAGTATTTTGTTTTTTGTGTTGATATCTGAAGGCGTGCCGATGATATGCGCCAATAAGGAAAGATTACCGCCCATCAGTTCAGCCGTGGCGCTTCCTTGTTTATTGAATGGATGTGCAGCACAACTATACTTTGCTTTTTTACCGGTAATGGCTTTATGCAGCGATTGGATGAATTCATTATCACCTTCATTAAAAGCAGCCGCCATGGGCGCATGAAGCGATGCAACTTTTATTTTGCTGTAAAGGTGCGCATGTAAAATCGTAATATCGCTGAAGCCAATTACCCATTTCGGATGCTTTTTAAATTTTGTAAGATCCAGGTGGTCTATGATCCTTCCCATACCATAACCGCCACGGCCAAAAAGGATGGCATGTATGTTTTCATCATCCAGCATGGCCTGCAGTTCATTTGTTCGTTCCTCATCGGTGCCACTGAAATAATTTTTCGAACTACTGCCCAATGTTTTGCCTACCATCACATCAAAGCCCCAGCTTTGTAAAGTATTGATACAGGTTTGTGCTTTTACAGTGTCCATATAACCTGCGGGGCAGGTAATGCCGATAGTGTCGCCTTTTTTTAAGTAAGGAGGAATTTTTATCATCATACTTCTGTTAATCTACACTCGTTTAAATGAACACCTAAAGTATGCATTGCTCCACACTTTAAAGCGAAATTATTTTTCTGGTGTCCCACCGGAAAATCAAAACATACCGGGTATTTATATTCACTTACTTTTTCCAACACAATATCTTCTATGGTTTTGCCAAATTCTTCGCCGGCAGTATCGGGCTTTATTTTAAAACCGCCAATGATCAGGCCCTTCAATTTATCCAGTTTGCCGCTTCGTTTTAGGTTCCAGAACATACGGTCAATGCTGTACAGGTATTCGCCGGTATCTTCCACAAATAAAATTTTATCTTTTGTGTGTATGTCAGATGAGCTCCCTGCCAACGATTCCAGCGTTTTTAAATTGCCGCCTACAAGTTCTCCAACAGCCAGTCCTGTTTTATTTTTTTCATTGGGGGTAAAAAGATATTTCATTCTTTCGCCCTTTAAACATTTGTTTATCGATTCGATGGTTTCTCTTTGTGCAGGTTCTGCATTGGCCCAGTCAGCGGGGAAACTGTTGCACATTTTTGAATGAATGGTTGCCACCCGGTATTTCTCATTGATATGCGAATGAAAAATCGTAGCATCGCTGAAACCTATGATCCATTTGGGGTCTCGATCAAATTTTTTAAAATTCAGCCGGTCAAGGATGCGTACGCCGCCGTAGCCACCTCTTGCAAAAAGGATCGCCTTAATACTTTTATCATCCAGCATCTGTTGCAGGTCTTTCAATCGTTCATCATCAGTTCCTCCGAATGTAAAATCTTTTTTACCGATGGTTTCGCCAATCCTGGTAGTAAAGCCCCATTCGTTTAATTTTAGTAAAGCCGGCTGAATGTCTTCGGTGGTTATAAATCCTGCGGGGCAACAAATGCCAACGGTATCGCCGGCTTTTAAAAAAGGTGGCTTGGTTACAGGAGATTCGCCGTCAATATTGGTTTTACCTCTTGCTACAGCAGCCAATGTTGCTGCAAGAGGGATAAAAGAAGAAAGGAAATGTTTGCGTTTCATGAAATGAATTTACTCAAATTTCGGTATTGCCCGCTGATTAGGTATTTTTGCAGCCAATGAAACAACCCAAAAGATACTTAGTTACATCAGCTCTGCCCTACGCCAACGGCCCCAAACATATTGGCCACCTGGCGGGAGCATATTTACCGGCCGATATTTATGTACGCTACCTGCGTGCAAAAAAAGAAGATGTGGTTTATGTATGTGGTAGCGATGAACATGGTGCTGCGATAACTATACAGGCCATGAAGGAGAACACAACTCCCCGTGAGATTGTAGATAAATACCACGCTATGCTTAAAAGCAATATGGCCGACCTGGGTATTTCTTTCGACATATACCACCGTACATCTTCGCCACTGCATCACGAAACTGCACAGGAATTTTTTACTGCGTTGAATAATAAAGGCGACCTGCTACAAAAAGAAACAGAACAGTTTTATGATGAAGAAGCAAAAACATTTTTAGCCGATCGATACATCATTGGTACCTGCCCGGTTTGCGCCAATGAAAATGCTTATGGTGACCAATGCGAAAAATGTGGTACGTCTTTAAGTCCTGATCAGTTGATTAACCCACGAAGCACTTTAAGTGGTAATGCCCCAGCAAAAAAATTAACTACACATTGGTTTTTGCCTTTAGATAAACATGAAGCATTTTTAAGAGAATGGATATTAACAGAACATAAGGATGATTGGAAAGTAAATGTTTTGGGCCAATGCAAAAGCTGGATGGATCTGGGTTTACAACCAAGAGCTGTAACAAGAGACCTGGATTGGGGTGTTCCATTACCTCCTGATGTAAAAGGCGCAGAGGGCAAAGTGCTGTATGTATGGTTTGATGCGCCGATCGGTTATATCAGTGCAACCAAACAATGGGCGCTTGATAATAATAAAGACTGGAAACCTTATTGGGAAGACAAGGACACCAAACTTGTTCATTTTA
>JANOUJ010000433.1:0-6008 GCA_031416815.1 Chitinophagaceae bacterium | reverse complement strand
TGCCGGTTCGGGGCCAAATAAAGCCAGGCAAAATGTTCCGCATGTACATTGCACCTTTTTTTCGCCTGATAACCGTTTCCTTTTTGTCCCGGACCTTGGCATTGACAAAGTGATGATCTATGCATTTGATAAAACCACTGGAAAGCTTACGGCGGCAAAGCAACCTTTTGCAGCATCGGCACCAGGCGCAGGACCAAGACATATTTCATTTCATCCATCGGGTAGATTTGCTTATTTGTTGCAGGAATTAAACGCTACCGTTACTGCATTTAAACATAAGAGCGGAAAGCTTAAAAGCAGGCAGATCATCAGCACGATGCCTGCCGGTGATACCAGCTTTGCAGGCAGCGCCGACATTCATGTATCGCCCGATGGTAAATTTCTGTACGCCTCCAATCGGGGAGAATCCAATACCATCGTTATTTTCAGCATCAACCAAAAGAACGGTAAACTATCCGTTGTCGGTCATCAATCAACATTAGGTAAAACTCCCCGCAATTTTAATTTTGATCCATCCGGTAATTTTTTGCTGGTAGCCAATCAAAACAGTGATGCCATTGTAATATTTAAAGTAGATAAGCAAACGGGCCTGCTTACGGACACCAATCACAGGATCGATGTTGGAAAACCTGTTTGCCTGAAATGGATATCCATGCAATAAGAACTTTATTTTGAATCTGCTTCTGTAAAAGCAATCTGCTTTGGTATAAATCTCGTTAGTTTTACAACCTTATTACTGACGTGTTAATCATTAAAAATGCAAAGGAGGCTCTTCCTTGGTTTACTTATTTTATTGCTTCCTTTCCTTTCATGGGCACAAGCTGCCGCTATATCCGGAACCATTTACGATGCTGTTTCCAAAGCACCTTTAGCCTTTGTTAGTGTTACACTTAAAGGAACCAATACCGGAACTGTAACTGATATAGACGGACATTTTGCCATTGATAAATTACCGGCTGATGCTATGCTTTTGATCAGTTATATCGGTTATAAAACAAGAGAATACCGCCATGAAAAAACAGTAAATCCCGTTTCTATTTTTATACAGCCTACAGATGGTCAATTGGAGCCTGTGACCGTTTCAACCAATGAGAACCCGGCACACCGCATCATAAAATTGCTACAGCGTAAAAAAAAGAATAACGATCCGGAGCAACAACCAACATTTACATACAATGCATATACCATTGCTGCTTTGGCGGCCGGTGACCGTTTCTGGAATATGAACCGCTCCGACAGCAACAAACAAAGAAATCCGGTTCCACAAATGCAGCAGCTTGATAAGCAAATGGACAAATTGGTCAAAACATCAAAAGATACCAACAGCCTTGGAAGCAAATTGGGTAAAAGGTTTAAAGAAAATTACCTGATGCTTACAGAATCGTATACCGAACGCATTTATAAATTTCCCGGGCAAACAAAGGAAACAGTACTGGCAACAAAATTTTCAGGTTTAAAGCATGCAACATTTGGCGTAACCACCTCCGATTTTCAACCCTTTGGATTTTATAAAGATTACCTGGTGATGAATAATGTGAGCTTTGTAAGCCCGGTTATTGACGGCAGTATCAATATGTATAAATTCAGGTTAAAAGAACGCATTCCGCATGAAAACGATACTACTTACATCATTAGCTTTGAACCAAAGGCGGGCAAAAATTTTAAAGGACTGAAAGGGTTGATCTATATTAATTCCGATGGGTATGCCATTGAAAATATCATTGCGTCTCCATCAGATGAAAAAGGAATGATCTTCACTTTCAGGTTGCAACAAAAGTATGAACGGGTAAAAGGCAAATGGTTTCCTGAGCAATTAAACAGTACGCTTTCACAAAAAGACCTGCGTACGGATTCGGTGTTACTTTTCTGGGATTGCCGCAGTTACATTACCAATGTTGATTTTGGCAAGACTTTCACCAGGGCTGATTTTTCGGATGTAAAACTGGAATATCAGCCGCAGGCAGGCAAAAGAACCGATTCAACCTGGCGCCGCATGCGTACAGATTCTTTGAATCAAAAAGGTATAATAACCTATGAAACTTATGAGATGCTGCCGGCAAAATACAAGAACATGATCGAAAAAGTAAACAAAGCTTTCCAGATACTTTCTATTGAAGGCATTCCGTTGGGTAAGGTTGATATTCCATTTAAGCATATCATTTCAGGCATTAATAGGTATGAAAGTTTCAGGATCGGTGCCGGTCTGCAAACAAATCCATTGTTCAACAAATGGTTTTCGGTTGGAGGTTTTGCAGGTTATGGTTTGCGTGACAAGGCTTTTAAATATGGTGGTAATATTCAGTTGAATTTGCAGCAACGAACAAACACGATTGTCCGGTTTGATTACAGCCGCGATATTGCAGAGCCTGGCAATGTAGATTATTTTGTACGTAACGGTTCTGTTTTTTCAAACCAGAGCTTACGCAATTTTCAAAGATCACGCATGGATAGCATTGAACAGTTTAAAATTAATTTCAGCACCAAGATCCGCCCATCTATCCAGTCAGATATCTGGCTACAGAATGAAAACCGGAATCCTGCCGGTTACGAATACGAATTTTTGAATGACGGTAAAATGCTTAACAGCTATAAAAGCACCGAATTGGGTATTGGCTTCAGGCTCACCCGTGGCGAAAGCTTTACCCGTATGGGCAGGGCAAAATTGCGTACCAAACCTGCGGCAACGGAGTTGTTGGTGCAGTTAACAAAAGGGTTGAAAGGTGTTTTTAATGGCGAGCTTGATTATACAAAAGCAGCAATTCGTTTTCATCACACTGTTTCATTTAAACGACTGGGCAAGCTGTCTTTCCAGGTAGAGGCGGGGCAGGTTTGGGGTGATGTACCTTATTCTTTTCTATTTAATACCAGGTCAGCAGGAACCGGTAAACTAAGTGTGTATGTGCCGGATCATTTTCAAACCGTTGGCCTGTATGAATTTGTTGCTGACAGAACCGCCAGCTTATTTATAGAACATAATTTTGGCAACCTCTTATTTAAACCAAAAAATATTGCGATAAGACCCGAGGTTTTTTTTGTACAGCATGCCAGTTATGGAAGCCTTCACCATGCGCCGTCACATAAACTGATCTCTATTAAAGTACCTGAAAAAGGGCTGTTTGAATCCGGGTTGATGATCAAAAATATTTATCGCCGAAGCCTGTACTCGTTTGTTTATCTCGGCATTGGTGGCGGTGTCTTTTATCGCTATGGCTATTATGCATTGCCCAAAAATGCCGACAACTGGGCTTTTAAATGGAGTTTCAGCATTTCTTTCTAAAATTACCTTTCATTGGGTATTGATAAAGTAATAACCCTGTATTACTTTTATAGAAACTTATTTTTATGAGACGTGTATACAGAAGATTTTCCATCATAATAGTTTCATTAATTATTACACTGGTTTCGTTTGCACAAACAACTGCAACAGAATGGTATAATAAGGGCAAGGTATTGTTTGATGAAAAAAAATACCTGGAAGCCGCGGTTGCTTTTGATAAAGCAAGCCAGCTTGATCCTACAAAAGAAGATGCTTTTTACAAAGCCGGTTGGTGCTATAACGACCTGGCCAAATATGAAAATGCAATTCACCGCTTAAATAAAACTGTTGCCCTAAATAAGAATAATCATCTTGCCTGGCAGGAACTTGGTTATGCGTATAAAAAAACATCTAAAAATGAACTTGCGCTGAGTTGCCTTAAAAAAGCGATTGAAATAAAGCCGACATATGCACTGGCCTACAAGCAAATGGGAGATGTGTATCAGAATCTGTATAAAGATGCAGATGCAATTATAGCGTATAAAAAATGTTATGAAAATGATGATGAGAATGATGATGCCTGTTACAACCTGGGGTATATCTATAACGGCATGGCCGAATACAATACTGCACTGGAATGGCTTAGTAAAGCAAATGACATAAAAGAAGGTGTTGACGTTTTCAATGAAATTGGTTTTGCAAATTACAAACTAAAGAAAAATGATGAAGCCATAAATGCATATAGAAGCGCCCTTAAAATAAATAACGAGAATGCAACTGCTTATAAAGGGATAGGGGATATATACCGACTTAATTACAGCCCGGTAAGGGTAGAGGATGCTATTACCAGTTATTTGAAAGCCATTGAATACAATCCAAAAAGTCCGGGCTCACATTATGGGCTGGGCTGGTGTTATAATGAAAAGAGCAGGTATGAAGAAGCTATCCCTATGTTGCGTAAAGCCATGGAACTTGATAAGACATTAGCATCAGCCTATACAGAACTTGGCTATGCTTATTATATGACTGGTAAATATAGCGATGGGCTTGCTATATTAAAACAGGGACTTGCACAGAATAATAAAAGTACTTTATGCAGGTATTACAGCGGGCTTATTTATGTAAAACAAAAAGACATAGCAAATGCTACCATTATGCACAACGAGTTAAAACCCCTTGATGCAAAACTTGCAGAAAAACTGTTGGTAAAAATAAATGCAATGTAACAGCAGGTAAAAAATTCCATTTAATTTCGGCTCAGGGCTTTTCTACGGTGTACAACATACCTTTGCATAAAATCACTTACATGTACAGGATCTTTATCTCTGTTTTATTATTTTCCTTTTATGCAACCCTCCATGCACAGGATACAATACAACAAATAGTACCCGGCCGAAAAAATGCGGCCACACAGCTCAGTAAGCCTTATGTAATTCTTATATCTGCTGATGGGTTTCGCTATGATTATGCTAAAAAGTATAATGCTGAAAATCTTTTGAAACTCCGCCGCAGTGGCGTAAAGGCAAAGAGCATGATACCTTCTTTTCCCAGTGTAACTTTCCCCAATCACTATACCATTGCTACAGGTTTGTATCCGTCCCATCACGGGCTGGTGTACAACGTGTTCTACGACCGTAACCGCAAAGACACGTACAGCATTGGCAATCGCAGAACGGTTGAAGACGGAACCTGGTATGGCGGTACGCCTTTATGGGTACTGGCTGAACAGCAGGGCATGCTCAGCGCATCTTATTATTTCGTGGGGTCAGAGGCTGCTATTAAACAAACGTATCCCTCGTACTGGTACCGGTTTGGAGATAATACCGACATCAATTACCGCATTGATAAAGTGGTTGACTGGTTAAAACTTCCCGAAGACATACGACCGCATTTTATTACGTTTTACATGAGCAATGTGGATCACAACGGGCATATGTTTGGCCCCGAAACACCACAAACGGCTGAAGCTGTTCAGTTCGTAGACAAGGCCATGGGGAGTATGGTGGAAAAAGTAAATGCACTGGGGCTGCCGGTAAATTTTATTTTTCTTGCCGATCATGGAATGGCAGCTGTTGATACCGTTACCCGGATAAATATTGCCACGATGATAGATACCTCCCGTTTTATTATACGAGGCGGCGGCACAAGCCTGCACTTGTATGCAAAAGACTCAACGGACATTCAATCAACATATGAATTGCTTAAAAAGAAAGAGAACTTTTTCACTGTTTACCAGCGGGAAGAAATTCCTGCCAAATGGCATTACACAAAAGCTGATGACGTGTTCAACCGCATTGGCGATATCTTTATTGTACCGCAATACCCCAAAGTTTTAAGCGGCTACACTAACCGCATAAGTCCCGGTGCCCATGGCTTTGATCCCGCCATAAAAAAAATGCATGCAGTTTTTTATGCCTGGGGCCCGCAGATAAAGAACGGCAAAACGATCGGCTCTTTCGAAAACATTCATGTGTATCCGTTGGTATGCCAACTGTTGGGACTAAAGTATAATGAACAAATTGACGGTGATCCAAAAGTGCTGAAAAAAATAATACGCAAAAAATAATTGCCTTTCGACAAACTCCCGACAACTTTCAAACTAATGCACAATCCTTTATGCGGATTTTTTTATTTTGATAACGACCCCTTTTGAAACCGGTGTATTGCTTTTGTCAGCAACATCGTTGATAGGAACCAATACATTCGTCTCGGGAAAATAAGTTGCAGTACTGCCTTTGGGAATGGGGTAGGG
>JANOUJ010000432.1:0-6258 GCA_031416815.1 Chitinophagaceae bacterium | reverse complement strand
CTTTCCTTCATTATTGTCTTTGGCATTGTTAAAGCAATCACCAATTATTATACTGGTTCATTAGCCAATAAGTTTGGCAGAAAAAAACTGTTGGTGGCCGGTTGGATAATCGCTGTTCCCATTCCGTTTATTCTAATGTTTGCGCCCAACTGGAGCTGGATAATTACAGCCAATGTGTTGTTATGTATCAGCCAGGGTTTAACCTGGTCAAGTACTGTAGTGATGAAAATAGATATTGTAGGAGAAAAGCAAAGAGGTTTTGCCATGGGGTTAAATGAATTTGCCGGATATATAGCTGTTGCATTGGTTGCATTTTTAACCGGCTGGGTTGCCAGTGAATACGGCATACGGCCTTACCCTTTTTACATAGGAATTGTTTTGGTTTTTTTAGGATTAACAGGAAGTATCTTTTTTATTAAAGACACCAAACAGCATGTAGCAAAAGATACCATTAACAATGTAATACCCAGGTTGAAAAATATATTTTGGGATACAACATGGAGAAACAAAAATCTGGGTTCGGTTACACAGGCAGGGTTAATAAACAATCTGAATGATGGAATGGTATGGGGAATCTTTCCTATCCTGCTTGCCTCAAAGGGTTTTACAATTGGCGAAATAGGAATTGTTACGGCCATATATCCGGGTGTTTGGGGTATCGGGCAATTGTTTACCGGAAAAATGGCTGATAAATTCTGTAAAAAAGATATGCTTTATACCGGTATGCTTTTGCAGGCCCTTGCTTTGATTGTTTTGGTATTTGCCAATACGATGTTTCATTTTGTGCTGTTGTCTTCCATCTTAGGATGGGGCACAGCAATGGTTTATCCAACATTTCTTGCAACTGTTGCAGAAAACACTCACCCGCAGGACAGGGCTAAAAGTATCGGTATTTTCAGATTGTGGAGAGATTTGGGTTATGCTTTTGGCGCAATACTCACAGGCATTATAGCAGATTTAATCAACATCAACGCTGCCATTATTTTTATCGGCTTGCTCACATTTGCATCTTCTGTCATCATCAGATTCAGGATGAAATGCCAATCGGGAGGCGCTGTTAAAATATGGGATTGGATAACGTACAAACATAAACAGGATGCAGGAACAGATAACACAACCTTGCTTTGCGATTGAAGATATTAAAACATTGCAGTTGCTTACACCGGAGCAGCTTATGATCATCGATGTAAGAAATCCGGATGAGTATGCAGTGATGCATATACCTGGTGCATTCAATATCCCTTTAAATGAATTGGAAAGCCGGTCAAATGAATTGTTGAAAGCTGCTTGTATTGTTACAGTGTGTGGTAAAGGTGGTGGCAGATCTGAACAAGCTGCTGCTTTATTAAAACAAATAGGGTTTAATAAAGCAAACTATTTATGTGGCGGCACTTTTGGTTGGTATAGTGTATCATAATTTATTAATAATAATTGCTGCGGATTAATATATTCTCCTCTTAAATCCAGGGTTTGGCAGCCCTTTTTATGACCAATCTCACGTTCCTGCATGAGCCTCATCATAGTTGGGCATTGTGTGATATAAGTTACCAAGGCGCAGTTTTTTTTGATACAATTTTGAGTTGTAATAAGATTGTAAACTAAAAAAAAATGTTATGGAAACCGCTTATCATTACGAAGTAAAAGTGAATTGGGAAGCCGACAGAAAAGGTTCAATGAGTTCTCCCGTTTTAAATACAAAAATAGATGTGGCAACGCCACCTGAATTTCCAAAAGGCATGCCGGGCATCTGGTCTCCAGAGCATTTGTTGGTAGCTGCAGTAAACAGTTGCCTTATGACAACCTTTCTGGCCATTGCAGAAAACTTCAAATTCGACTTTATAGATTTTGAAAGTAATGCCGATGGAACACTTGAAAAAATTGAAGGAAAATTTATGATGAGCGAAGTGGTCTTGTCTCCGGTGTTAACCATTGCCCCGGATGCAGATAAAGAAAAAGCCTTACGTATCCTTGAAAAATCAGAAGCTGCCTGCCTGATCTCTAATTCTGTAAAAGCAAAAATTGTTTTTAAGCCGGAAATTAAAATAACAGAACTGGTAGAACCAGTTTAAAACGAAATATTAACATTATAAAACAAGGCAGCCTTCTGGCTGCCCTGTTAGTTTGTAACCTTTGTTACTTAAATAGCCCCTTGCTCTATTTACATTTGCATTAATAAATTAGAACAATGAAAATGAGCCATGATCTGAAGTTGAAGATAAACTGTGATCATTCCTGGCGAATTCCATAAGCCAAACAAAACAATATTAAAAACACATGAAACAAACAATTCTTTCAAACTGTACATTAATGCGGTTTCTACGTCTGGCAATGGGTATTGCTATATTGGTACAGGCTATAATAGCAAAAGATATGCTGTTTGCATTTGCAGGAATTGTATTTACAGCAATGCCGGTTTTTAATATTGGATGTTGCGGCACGGCTGGCTGTGCTGCTCCGCCTAAAAAAAATCAGGATACAACAAAAGATATAACTTATGAAGAAGTGGTTTAAAAATAATGTTCTGTATCTTATTGGTACCGCCGTTGGCGCACTTGCAGGATATATTTACTGGCAACAGGTTGGTTGTGCATCCGGTACCTGTATGATTACTTCCAGGCCAATTAACAGTACACTTTACGGGGCTATTATGGGTTCATTATTGTTTGGCATGTTTAAAAAAGAAAAGAAAAAAGAAATTGTAAAAGAAGGGAAAAATAATCATGACTTTTAACGAGATTATAAATAGTGATAAACCGGTACTGGTTGATTTTTTTGCAGAGTGGTGCGGCCCCTGCAAAATGATGGCACCTATACTTAAAGATGTAAAAAAAGAAGTTGGTGATGCTGTAACCATTATTAAGGTTGATGTAGATAAAAGCCCGCAGGCTGCAAATGAATACCAGGTACAAGGTGTGCCCACACTGATACTTTTTAAAAACGGCAAACCGCTGTGGAGGCAAAGTGGAGTAGTACCAAAAGCAGGATTGGTAGGCGTAATAAAAAAATTCACAACATAAAAAACAGAAAGATGAACTTATTTCAGAGATTATTCAGCAGTACATTTGCGGTTGATTTAAAATCAATTATTGATGAAGGCGCTTTTTTGGTAGATGTAAGAACACCCGGCGAATTTAATTCAGGTCATGTAAAAGGTTCAGTAAATATTCCATTGGATAACATACCCGGCCAGCTTGCAAAATTTAAAAACAAAAAGAATATTATTGTATTTTGCCGTAGCGGCGCCAGGAGCGGCCAGGCAAAAACCTTTTTAGAGGAAAACGGGTTTACCAACATTGTTAACGGGGGCGCCTGGGATACGGTAAATAATTTTGTAAAATAAAACCTTCGTAAAATAATTAAAAGTATGCTTGAGTTCATAAAACAACCGTGGCCGTGGTATGTTGCAGGGCCGTTAATTGGATTAACTGTGCCGGCACTACTCATCATTGGCAATAAATCTTTTGGCATCAGCTCATCGCTGCGCCATATTTGTGCGGCCTGCTTACCGGCAAATATTCCCTTCTTTAAATACGACTGGAAAAAAGAAATATGGAATCTCTTTTTTGTGCTGGGTATTTTTGTTGGCGGCGTTATTGCTGTTAATTTTTTACCAAATCCATCACCGGTTCAAATTAGCCCTAAGCTTGCAGGCGACCTGGCAGGCTATGGAATAACTGATTATACAGGCCTTGTGCCAAACCAGTTGTTTAACTGGCAAAGCCTTTTAACTATAAAAGGGTTGATCATGATGGTGTTTGGCGGTTTTATAATAGGCTTTGGCACCCGCTATGCCGGAGGCTGTACCAGCGGTCATTCCATCATGGGCCTGTCAACAATGCAATGGCCATCACTGGTTGCTACCTGTTGTTTTATGGCTGGTGGTTTTATCATGTCAAACCTTATTCTTCCACTTATACTTTCTCTTTAAAAAAACCAACATGCAATCAAACAATACAAATACAGATTTTGAAGTTCGTTCGTTAGATGCCATGTGTGTAAATGAAAGCCGGTTAACACATAAGTGGTATCACAATATCAAATACATGATCGTAGGCCTGGCTTTTGGAATTGTTTTTGTAAAAGCCGAGATCATCAGTTGGTTTCGTATTCAGGAAATGTTCCGGCTGCAATCCTTTCACATGTATGGTGTAATTGGCAGTGCGGTTGTGGTAGGTATTATATCTGTATGGCTCATTAAAAAATTTAAAGTACAAACCATGTACGGCGAAGCCATAACATTTCATCCACGCTCTTTTAATAAAGGACAGATTTATGGAGGATTGTTATTCGGCCTTGGCTGGGCAATAACCGGTGCCTGCCCCGGACCATTATATGCTCAGATAGGTTCGGGTGCTTATGTAATAGTAATAACTTTATTAAGCGCTCTTGCGGGCACCTGGGTTTATGGTTTATTAAGAGAGAAACTTCCCCACTAGTTTAAAATGCTTGCTTATGCAAAATGAACAGGAAGACAAAAGAACCGAAGGACTGATTTCAGTAATCAATAAATTACTGTTTGTTATAATAGTGTTGGTGATCGGCTTTGTGGCCATGCCTTTTATTTTATCTTATTACAACCAATCCGAAAAAGAAAAGATTGCAACTTCAACAGAAACAATAAAAAAGGATACAACAAATTATTGGGCAGCGCCTGGTATCAATAGCATTGCTGATGTTAAACAAAAAGAACAGGTTGAATATGGTAAAGAATTAATTGCACACACTGCCAAATACCTTGGCCCCAATGGTTCAGTAATGAAAATAAGTAATGGTATGAATTGCCAGAATTGCCACCTGCAGGCTGGCACGGTTGTTTTTGGAAATAACTATGGGTCTGTTGCTTCTCTCTATCCAAAATTCAGGCCCAGGAGCGGAACTATAGAAAATGTGTACAAAAGAGTGAATGATTGTATTGAAAGAAGTTTAAACGGAAAGGCAATTGATACATTGGGGAAAGAAATGCAGGCCATTGTTGCCTATATTAATTTTGTAGGATCGAATGTTGCGAAAGGAAAAAAAGCGACAGGCTCCGGGCTTAAAGATCTTGCCTGGCTTGATCGTGCGGCAGATCCAGAAAAGGGGCGGATTGTTTATACTGCAAAATGTCAAAGCTGCCACCAGGCAAATGGCGAAGGAACTTTTACTGCAGATAAAACAGAATATATATACCCTGCTTTATGGGGCAGCAACAGTTTTAATGATGGGGCAGGTTTATACCGCATCAGCAACTTTGCAAAATATGTAAAGTATAATATGCCGCAGGGAGTAACCCACCTGAGCACTCAACTTACAGATGAGGAAGCCTGGGATGTTGCAGCATTTGTTATCTCGCAAACAAGGCCACACATCAATGTTCCAAAAGATTGGCCCGATATTTCAAAAAAACCCGTTGATCATCCTTTTGGCCCTTATTCAGATTCATTTACAGAAAATCAACACAAGTACGGCCCTTTTAAACCCATTGTGGAAGAACAAAAGAAAAGGGAAGAACTGACAAAACAAAAAACTTCCATTGCAAAAAAATAAATTCAGCCAAATGGAAAACAACAGAAGAGAGTTTATAAAAAAAATAGGTACGCTGGGAGGAGCAGGGCTGTTGGCTTCGGCACCAATCATTGCTATGGCAGGTGCAAAAGAAAATTCAATGCCTGATTACCAAACTCCGGCAGATGATAAACCCTTTACCCTTTCTATTTTACAAACTACCGATGTGCATTGCCAGGTTCAACCACACGATGAATTGTTTTGGGAAAATGATAAAGCCGTGTTTCGTAAAACCGGCGGCTATGCACACTTAGCTACTTATCTTCAAAAAGAAAGAAAGAAAAATCCACATAGTTTTTTAATTGATACTGGTGATATGTTCCAGGGAAGTGAACTGTCGGTAAAAACAACCGGCAAAGCCATGGTACCCATTTTAAATGCATTGGGATACGATCTGTATTTGCCCGGCAACTGGGAAGTTATTTATTACAAAAAAGCCATGCAAACTTTATTGGGCTCATTAAATGCTCCCAAGGTTTGTGCCAATATGTATCACGATCTGGGGGAAGGGAAAAAAGGAGAACTTATTTTTCCTCCATATTATATCTGGAATGTGAAAGGTGTAAAAATTGGTTTTATTGGCTATACCGATCCATTGGTTCCTTTACGCCAATCGCCCAATTACAGCAAAGGAATTATTTACACAAAGCCTGAAGAAAATCTGGCACATTATGTAGATGTGTTGCGCAACCAGGAACAATGTGCTTATGTTTT
>JANOUJ010000431.1:0-4718 GCA_031416815.1 Chitinophagaceae bacterium | reverse complement strand
CTGCAAAGGAAAAGAGGATTTCCGGTTGCAGAGTTAGAAGCTATACTTGCCAATATCAAACAGGGAAAACCAAATATTGATAACTGATTATTTCTTTGCATTCTTATACCCATTCTTCAGCAACCATTGCAAAATCTTGTCTCGGTTATCGCCCTGCACGATTATTTCGCCATCTTTAACCGAACCGCCGGTACCACAGAATGATTTGAGTTTCTTGCCCAGATCTTCTATGTCTCCAGTAGTACCAATAAACCCTTCAACCAGTGTAACAACTTTACCAGCCCTGTGTTTTGTATCCAGCCTTACTTTTAATTTTTGTTGAGTTGGATCAATCGTTTCCTGCTCTTCAAAACTTTCTTCCGGCAGTTTAAAGTTGGGATCGGTTGAATAAACCAACCCACTCAATGATTGCCCACCGGACGCAGTGCGTATTTTTTTCTTCGCCATGTTTTAAATTTCAGATGATTACAGCTTTTAGACTCAGGTCCAGGCTTTTTGCCTGGTGAATAATGGCGCCGCTGCTAATATAATCAACACCCGTTGCTGCATACACTTCAATGTTACTTAAATTGATGCCGCCGCTGGCTTCTGTTTCATATTCTCCGTCAATTATTTTAAGCGCTTCGGTAATTTGTTCCAGTGTAAAATTATCCAGCATGATGCGGTCTACTTTTCCGGTTGCCATTACTTTTTTTACATCTTCTATCGTTCTTGTTTCCACTTCAATTTTTAAACCTGGCTTTGTTTGCTGAACATATGCGTAGGCTTTCTCAATAGCTATTTCAATACTGCCACAATAATCAATATGGTTGTCTTTCAGCATGATCATATCATACAAACCAAAGCGGTGGTTAACGCCGCCGCCGATCTTTACTGCCGCTTTTTCCAACAGGCGGAAGTTAGGCGTGGTCTTTCTTGTATCCAGCAACCTGGTTTTATAGGGCTGCAGTTTTTGAGTGTATAATTTCGTTAAGGTTGCTATGCCGCTCATGCGTTGCATACAATTTAAAACCAGCCTTTCGCATTTTAAAATGGTATGCACCCTGGCCATTACCTCAAACGCGATTTCGCCATATTGCATGGTATCACCATCTTTTTTAAAAGCATTGAAAACAATATCTGGCTCCATGTACCTGAAAATTTTTTCAGCTACTTCCATACCCGCAAGGATGCCGCCTTCCTTAATTTTTAAAATGGCTTTACCGGATGCAATCGCATCAATGGTCGAGATGGTAGAATGGTCTCCATCGCCGATATCTTCTGCCAGCGCATTTTTTATAAGTACATTCAATTGGTCATTATAATCCATACCAACAAAGCTACGGAAGAACAGAAAAACAAAACCCCGAAAAGATCGGGGTTTCACATTTTTAATTTTATGGAGATGTTATTGCTTCTCAAATGTGATGGTCTGTAATAGCTGCTTATCGCCTTTCAGTTTCATAAACACAGTTGTGCGGTATGTACTGCCTTTTGTTACCAGTGTGCCAATACAAAATTGTGATCCGGAATTTTCGCCTTTATGATTTACAGCAAAACTTTTTACAACGTTTGTGCTGAAAAAATCTTTCAGTACCAATTCTGCCTGGGTTTTACTATAACTGTTCGATTTATCAGGCGTGTTTATTTCGACTGTGTTATCAAAAAACCTGGCTATGTTCGTTGCACTGCCTGCTTTCATAGCAGTTATCACTTCTTCAATACTCGAAAGAAAAGTAAAAGAATTTAAAAGTGCACCAATAAATATTAAAGCAAAAAAACGTTTCATAATAGGCATGTTTAACAACCTGTAATTTACTAAAAACGTGCCAAGTGTGGTTAATTTAACCAGTTTGGGCGCTATTTATACCCAAAAGACAATATTCACTTTAAATTAGCTGCAAATATTTTAGTTTTATCCCATGGAAAATAAAAAAGTTATACTGCTAATTATGGATGGTTGGGGCCTCGGAAAAATTGAAAAAAGCGATGCCATACAACATGCAAGTACTCCTTTTGTTAGTTCATTATATTCTAAATATCCAAATACTACATTGATTACCTGCGGCGAAGATGTTGGCCTGCCTGAAGGACAAATGGGCAACAGCGAAGTAGGGCATTTAAATTTAGGCGCCGGCCGTATTGTTTACCAGGAGTTACAACGTATAAATGTGGCCGTTAAAACCGGCGAACTTGCTCAAAACGAAACCCTGCTTAAAGCAATTCGTTATGCCAGGGCGTATGAAAAACCACTCCATTTAATTGGGTTGGTAAGCGATGGAGGGGTTCATGCACACCTGAACCATATAAAAGCACTAACGAGTATTTGTAATAATGAAGGTTTAAACAACGTACTCATTCATGCTTTTACTGATGGAAGGGATACGGATCCTAAAAGCGGCCACGGGTTTTTATTAGACCTGCAGGAACACCTCGATAAAACCGTTGGGAAAATTGCCAGCATTACCGGCCGGTATTATGCTATGGACCGGGATAAGCGTTGGGAAAGAGTAAAGCTGGCTTATGATGCTTTGGTGAATGGTATTGGAGAGGATACCGACGATATATTAGCTGCTGTTGAACGATCTTATGAAACGGGTGTTACAGATGAATTCATTAAGCCAATCATCAACAAAACATTACCAAACGTCAAAATTCAGCAGGATGATGCGGTGATGTGTTTTAATTTTAGAACTGACAGATGCAGGGAAATTACCGAAGTACTTACACAAACAGATATGCCTGAATTTGGTATGAAAAGACTGCAACTGCATTACACAACTATGACGCAGTATGATCAAAAATTTAAGAACGTGCATATTATTTTTGATAACGATGATCTGAAAAATACGCTTGGCGAAATACTGGAACAAAACCATAAAAATCAGATACGCATTGCTGAAACGGAAAAATATCCGCATGTAAGTTTCTTTTTTAGTGGTGGAAGAGAAATACCTTTTGAAAACGAAAAAAGGATCATGATCCAATCTCCCAAAGTTGCCACGTACGATTTGTTGCCAGAAATGAGCGCCCCACAGGTAACAGCTGCCATTGTTGACGAGATCAATAGTAAGTGGGCCGATTTTATTTGCCTGAATTTTGCAAACGCAGACATGGTGGGCCATACAGGCGTTTGGGAAGCTATTATTAAAGCCGTAGAAACTGTTGACCAATGCGTTGAAAAGGTGGTGACTGCTGCCTTGCAAAATGATTATACGGTTTTTTTAACGGCCGACCATGGCAATGCCGATTATGCCATTAACGAAAACGGAACCCCTAATACGGCGCATACTTTAAACCTGGTTCCACTTTTTGTAATTGATAATAGCTGGAAAGGAAATATAAGTTCAGGCAAATTAGGAGACATTGCTCCAACTATTTTAACGCTGATGAATTTACCTATTCCAAAAGAAATGACGGGGAATATTTTAATTAATTAAATACAGAAATCACAATCGCATGCTTAAAAAAATTTTGAAAAGAACTTTATTGGTATTGCTGGTGATTTTTATTGCCATACAGTTTATTCGTCCTGAAAAAAATAAAGCTGAAGGTATCAGTAACAATGATATCAGTAATATTTACACCGTACCTGCAGATGTACAGTCTATATTAAAAACCAGCTGTTACGATTGCCATAGCAACAATACAGTTTATCCCTGGTATGCCCAGGTGCAGCCTGCTGCCTGGTGGTTAAATGATCACGTTGTGGATGGCAAAAAACATTTGAATTTTTCGGAGTTTGCAGGTTACTCATTGCGCAAGCAATATCATAAACTGGAAGAAACCGCAGAAATGATTGAAAAAAATGAAATGCCTCTTGATTCCTACCTATGGATACATAAAAATGCCAACCTCAGTGCAGATCAAAAACTTGTCATTACAAATTGGGTTAATTCGGTAATGGATACCATGAAGGCGAAATATCCTATCGACAGCCTGATTAAAAAAAAATAGCGCTAACTTCGCTCCACGACTATATTTCATGCGTTGCTCTAAAAAAATAATCACTGCCTTTGTAATATTGCTGATATTGGCAATACCATTGTTTTTTTCTGTTTCAGTTTTGGTAAAACAACAGATAGCACAATCACAGCGAAATGAAAAATTTAGCAAAGAGATCCTTCAAACCATTACGGTTTCTTCATCAGAAATATATTGGGTAAAACCCGAAAAAGAGATACTCTTTAAAGGCAAATTATTTGATGTAAAATCATACGTAAAAAAAGGTAGTAGCATATCCCTTACCGGTTTTTTTGATCAAAAAGAAGATAAACTGGTACAACAAATTGTAAAGCTTGCGCTGCAGAAAAACAAATCCGGTAGTCCATTAAGTGAGCCGGCGATCAAGTTTTTGTTTTTTCCTGCTTATGTTAGCCAACATGAAATAATTTCCGACATCTTTTGGAAGAAATGTTCACAGCAATATCGTGAGTTTGATGAAATGATACCTACTGCTCCCTGTCGCCTTCCGATCCATCCTCCGTGTTAAAAAATCTATATTACTAATTAAGCACTCTTAGAAGTGCAGGTTCACTATGCTATAGCATGGTGTCCATTATTTATTTCGCTAAATATGTTTTCATGAAGAAGGTTTTTATATTATGTGGCTTACTATTATTTGCATATTGTAGTTTTGCCCAACAAAAAAATATTACAAAAGATACAACCTTAAAAGAGATCAACCTGGAAGAAGTGGTGATCTCTGCAAGCAATTTTGCCGAAAAGAAAAAAAATAT
>JANOUJ010000430.1:0-5372 GCA_031416815.1 Chitinophagaceae bacterium | reverse complement strand
TTAATAAAGGGCGGCATTTTTATGTATCCGGGAACAACCAGCAAACCCGGGGGCAAATTAAGATTGCTGTATGAATGTAACCCGCTTGCATTTATTGTAGAAAAGGCCGGCGGACTGGCAACCGATGGAAAAATACGTATACTGGATATACAACCAACAGCACTGCATGAAAGAACCCCGTTTTTTATTGGCAGTAAACTGATGATGGAAGAGATGGATAAATATTATAAAGGGGAGCTAAAGGTAGAAACCAAAACCCCCTCCGCCCCCTAAAGGGGGAACTATTATGCAACAGATGTACGCGAAGATTAAAGTTTACAAAAGTGAAGTTGGCTTGCATTCTTGATGAAGAAAGATTTAATGATGATGTGGAAGATAAAATGTTTGGATATTTTTAATGTACCGCCTTTTCTCCTTTGGAGAAAAGGAAGGGATATGAGGTAAAACTATGAATACAATCATTACCGTAAAAGACCTGGTTAAAAATTATGGCGGATTCAATGCGGTAAAAGGTATTTCTTTTGATGTGTTTGAAGGAGAGATATTTGGTTTGCTTGGCCCTAATGGCGCTGGTAAATCTACCACACTTGAAATTATTGAAACCCTTCGGCAAAAAACCAGCGGCCAGGTTACTGTTTGCGGAATGGACCTGGACAGGGAGCCGGATGCTATTAAAAAACTTATTGGCGTTCAACTCCAAACATCGGGTTATTATCCCGGTCTTACACTCGTTGAGCTTATTCATTTGTTTGGTGGTTTGTACAACGAAGATGTTAATCCTATGGAATTATTACAGCTGGTTAACCTTACCGATAAAGCAAAAAACAAATTTAAAGAATTAAGTGGCGGTCAAAAACAACGTTTTTCTATTGCCACCACCCTTATCAATAAACCCAGGATCATTTTTCTTGACGAACCTACCACGGGCCTTGACCCACAGGCAAGGCGTAATTTATGGGCGCTGATAAAAGGGATACGGGCCCAGGGTACAACCGTCATCATTACCACGCATTATATGGACGAAGCAGAACAGTTGTGCGACCGCATAGCCATAATGGATGAAGGAAAGATCATATCGCTTGACAGTCCCGATAAAATGATAGATGACCTGGTAAGCGCTGGTTTTGAGCGCCCCAAACAGGTAAAAGCCGCAAGCCTTGAAGACGTTTTCATACATTTAACAGGAAAGGAAATGCGGGATGAGTAAAAATTCCGTTTATTTGCATTCAATTTTACAAAAAAACAATAAACCTACACATGAAAAGAGTATTACTAAGTTCAATCGTTTTATTAGCTGTCTCATTTACCGTAACGGCACAAAAAACTGCTAAGGTTGCAGCAAAGCCTGCTGTTAAAGCCACTGCAAAAACACCTGCAGGGGGCACACCCAAATTTAAAAATTTAATAGATAGTTTTAGCTATGCTGCGGGATATAATGTGGCTACCAATATGCAGGCACAGGGCATTAATAAATTAAATGCTGCCATGATGAATAAGGGTATTGAAGATGTGTTTAACAAGAATACACCCTTGTTACAGCAGGAACTGATAAACAGTACCATGCAAAAGCAACTGGATATTTTTGCTGCTGAAAAGAGTGCGGTTGTTAAGGCTAAAGGCATAGCTTTTTTGGAAGCCAACAAAAAACGTAAGGAAGTAATTACAACGCCCAGTGGTTTACAGTACGAAGTGATTAAAAATGGGGATGCCAATTCACCCACACCAAAAGGAGTAGATACCGTTGTTGTAAATTACAGGGTAGCGTTGTTTGACGGCGAAGACATTGAAAATAGTTTTAAAAGCGGGCAACCTGCTATATTCCCGATTATGGGGGTTATTAAAGGCTGGATCGAAGTTTTGCAGTTAATGAGAAAGGGCGATCATTGGAAAGTATATGTGCCAAGCGAGCTTGCTTATGGAGGTGCCGGTAATGGTGCTGCCATTCCTCCCCATTCAACGTTGAAGTTTGAGATTTCGCTGGAGGATATTAAACCTGCTTTTACTCCAAGTAAATAATCAGATCTACAATGAATGAAGATCTAAAATACCCGATAGGGAAATATATTGCTCAGCCATTCTCCGAAAAACTTTTAGGGGAGTGGCTGATCGATATCAGGAACCTTCCGCAGCACCTGGAAAATGCAATATTAAATTTAGATGAAGTCCAGTTGGATACGACCTATCGGGATGGAGGCTGGACATTGAAACAGGTTGTGCACCATGTTGCAGATAGCCATATGAATGCCTACATTCGTTTTAAACTGGGCCTTACAGAAGACAATCCCACCATCAGGCCTTATGATGAAGCGGCCTGGGCCGAGATGAACGATACGCACGAACTACCCGTAAATATTTCCTTAACGCTGTTGCATGCATTACACGTCCGGTGGTACGAAATTTTGCGCCACCTTACAGAAACTGATCTCAACAGGACCATCTTTCATCCGGAACATAAAAAAGAAATGACGCTTTGGTATTTACTGGGTATGTATGCCTGGCATAGCCGGCACCATACGGCGCATGTTACATCGCTTCGGGAAAGAATGGGCTGGTGAAGCCTGTGGACTGTTAATCCGTTAAGCCGTTAATCGGTTAATCCGTAGGGCTTGTGGCGGTTAATGCAGTGTAGCAAAAATTAAACTGCTTCCACGGATTAACGGATTAACTAATTAACCAATTAACGTTTATGAATTGGAAAACACTTTCTTCTGAATATTTAAGCGACCACCCATATTTTAAAGCCCGTAAAGACGTGTGCCAAATGCCCAACGGAACTGTTGTGGATCCGTATTTTGTAGTAGAGATGCCTGAATCAGTTTGTGCCATGGCTATCACCGAAAATAATGAAGTGATATTGATAAAACAATACCGGCATCCCATTGAAGAAAGTATTTTGGAATTACCCGGGGGTTTTGTAGATAAAGATGAAGCGCCTGAAACCAGTATCGCCCGTGAGTTACAGGAAGAAACAGGATATCGGTTTACTGATTTTCATTTTTTAGGTAGAACAGCAGGCAATCCGGGTGTACTTAATAATTTTACAACCTTGTACCTGGCAACCGGTGGACACAAAGTTGCTGAGCAAAAGTTGGATTACAATGAGGAGATTGAAATAAAATTATTTTCGTTGGAGGAAGTGAGGGAGATGCTGGTGAACAGTGAAATTAAACAGGCATTGCATGCTACGTGTATTTTTTATGGCTTTAGTAAATTGGATAGTCTCCCGTAAAATAATATTCACCCCAGCCACCAGGCACACTACAAACACCAATAGTTAATCAAGACAAAAGGATAAAGGCACAGGCTTACATAATTATTGTTAAGTGCCAACCATCAGCTTTATTCTTTAATTTGCCTCAAATCACCGGTATCATTTACAAACCAACGGAACTACATTTTTAATTTTTTTTTGGGAGCGTTGATATTTTTTATTTAACTCATAATTATGGAAACCAAAACCTTTCCGCTCTACGCCAAGCTATCACTGATAATAATGGGCGTTCTTGCATTTTTTTATATCCTTTATGTTGGCCAGGATATCCTGGTGCCACTCATCTTTGCCACCATCATCGCCATATTGCTAAACCCGGTTGTAAATTTTTTATGCGGAAAAGGGTTGAACAAAGTGCTGGCCATACTTCTTGTATTAATTATTGCACTGGTACTTATTGGTGCCTTAATGTATTTTATAGGCTCGCAGGTAAGTTCGTTCACCGAATCGATGCCGGAATTTAAGCAAAAGCTTTCCGCCATCTTTAGCGATATTACGGAATGGGTTTCACAGAAGTTCAATGTAGGCAAACCTAAAATTGCAGCTTTGGTAGATAAAACCAAAGGCGAGGGCATGAGCAACAGTTCAGCCGTTATTGGCCAAACATTAGGAACCATCGGTGGCGTACTGGCGCTTGTTTTTTTATTGCCTGTGTATACTTTTATGATATTATTTTACAAGCCATTACTGCTTGAATTTATAGCCAGGCTTTTTCAGCGGGATAAGCATACAATGGTTGCTGAAGTTTTAATGCAAACAAAAGTGCTTATACAAAGCTACCTGGTTGGGTTGCTGCTGGAAGCTGCACTGGTAGCTGCACTCAATTCAGCAGCCCTGCTAATCATTGGAATTAAATACGCTGTGTTGATAGGCATCATCGGGGCCTTGCTTAATCTGATCCCTTACATTGGTGGCCTGGTTGCAATATCTATACCCATGTTACTGGCAATAGCAACCAAAGAACCCATAGATGCGCTCTGGGTTTTTATCGCCTACATCATTGTACAATTTATTGATAACAATTTTTTTGTACCCAAAATTGTAGCCAGCAAAGTAAAGATCAATGCACTGGTCTCCATAATTGTCGTACTCATCGGCGGTGCGTTGTGGGGTGTGTCCGGTATGTTCCTCGCCATACCGCTCACAGCCATTATTAAAGTTATTTTCGACAGGATAGAAACGCTGGCCCCCTTCGGATTTTTATTGGGCGATAACCAGCCCGAAATAGGCAAGGGAGTTTTGAAGTTTAAAAACCCGATAAGGAAAAAGAAGCCGAAGGTTTAAAATAATTCTTTATCTACCTCTGCCACCAAAAACACACTTCCGCAAACAATAATAACATCATCTGCTGCTGCATGGTGCCTGGCAGCTTTAATGGCTTCGTTCACATCGTCAAAACTTTTACCTTTCAAATCAAAAGCTTTTGCTTTTTCTAATAATTCATTGTGTGGTAAGGTTCTCTCAATTTGTGCATTGCTAAAATAATAGCTTGCATTTTTTGGCAATAAGGAAAGTATTTTTGAAACATCTTTATCTTTTACCATTCCCATTACCAGGTGAAGTGGCGGCGACTCAGTTCTCACGCCTGACGATTCATGCCTCACGACTGATAGCTGGTGCAGGAGTTGCTTAATACCATCCTCGTTATGTGCAACATCAAGGATAATTGTTGGATTGGTGCTGATAACATCCCAGCGACCAAAAAGACCGGTAAGTTCTTTTACGTTCTTAAGCGCTTGCTTTTCAACTTCTTTTTTTATGTTAAAGCCGAGCTGCATCAAAATGCCTTTAGCACATACAACAGTACGTATGTTTTTGGTTTGATACAATCCGTTAAGGTCAAGTTCAAACGTTTCGATGATATTATGTTCTCGGCTTGTTACATTGCAACTGAGTAATTGCATGTTGTAATTAATGTTTGAAACGTCATATTCATCCTGCGCAAAATAAATAGGTGCATTGCATTGAGCTGCTTTTTCAATAAAGATATTTTTAGTTTCAGGAAGATATTCACCTATTACAACCGGTACACCAGGTTTAATGATGCCCGCTTTTTCCGATGCAATTTTTTCCAGCGTATTGCCCAGCAGGTCCATATGGT
>JANOUJ010000429.1:0-8033 GCA_031416815.1 Chitinophagaceae bacterium | reverse complement strand
GCAGGAACGGTCATGTACTCCCAATGAGGTGGTTTATTGGCCACATTTGATCCCCCAAAATTTATGGAAATGTCATACCCTCTTTCTCCGAACTGCCAGATCATTTTAGGACCGGGTACAGTAAAAAATACGGCTGCGGCAGCTTCTTCCCTTGCTAAGGCAATACCTAGTGTTCTTACATTGTATCCGCCGTTAGAATTTCCAAAATTTAAATTTCTGTACATGGTACGCTCCTCATCATGACTTTCCATATAACCCGCTGAGGCGGGGTTATTGTATCCTCTTTGTGAACTGTTGTAAACAACTGCTGAAAGGTCAGAATTGGAAGTAAAGCCCATCGTACACTGGCTGTATGTAGAATTATTGTTACCCCAGAGCATGAATCCATGTGCCGCATATTCCTGTTCTTCTGAACTGGGTTGTGTTCCCAGGAATTCAAGTATCATATAGGTATTCGGGTGGGTCGGTATCGTGCCATCATAATACCTTTTTAAATTGGTAACCCTGCTTGCATCATAATTTTCAACTGTAGTTGTGTTGGTTACTGTTTGTGTAAAGCCTTTTGCAAGGTCAAACCTATACCCATCTATCTTGTACTCGTCAAGCCAGAAATTTAATGACCGCTGCACCAGGTATTGTGTTGCAGTTGAAGTATGGTTGAAATCGTTGAATACACTATAAGGATGAGGCGCTGTAACATTTAACCAGGGGTTATTGGCAGCAGGTTGATTAGTGGCCGAATTCCAGTACATCTTAGCCTGGGGTGCATTACCTGTACAATGGTTATATACCACATCCAGGATCACGGCAATCCCGTTCCTGTGGCAGGTATCAATAAATTCCTTCAATTTATTTTTTGTTCCGTAATATTTATCAGGCGCAAAATAAAAGGAAGGATTGTAGCCCCAGCTTTCATTGCCGTCAAATTCATTAACAGGCATTAATTCAATAGCGTTGATACCGATATTCTTCAAATAAGCAATCGAATCTATAAGCGACTGGTAACTGTGTTGTGCCAAAAAATCCCTGATCAGTAATTCATATATTATTAGATTTTTCTTATCTGGTTTTACAAAATTGGTTACCTGCCAGTTGTATTGTGGTTCCGCGGTTTGAAAAATACCCACCAGGCCGGTTGTTAATCCTGTTGGATAAGGTTTAAGATTGGGATAAGTTGTTGCATTAATAAACGCGTCATTATCCGGATCCAACACTTTTTGGGTGTATGGATCTGTTGTTCTGATCGTATTGTCTATTAAATACTGAAATCCATATTCAAGCCCGGGCGTAAGTCCGGTTATAGTTATCCAATAATAATTACCGTCAGGTGTGCGTTTCATTTGATAAGCACATTGGTTGGTCCAGTTGGAGAAATCGCCAACTGCAATAACATTGGTTTTGCCGGGTGCAAATAAAACAAGCGTGACAGCTGTATTATTCGGATCATAATTAATGCCCTCAACAACGCCGCCGGGAAGTGCAGCTACAACAGTTGGTGGTGGTATATAAAAACTGAAAGAATCTTTCTTAATGCCTGAACCATCATTTCCTTCAAAAATTACCTGGTGGTTGCACGCTGTTGCAATGGTTGGATTGGCAGAGATCGTATTGGCATTTGTTGCCGTATTAATTGTGGTGCCATCTAACTTTAAAGTAAGATTTGAATTGGCTGATGCCACCCCGGTGATATTAATGTTTCCGCCAACGGCAATATTGATGGGTTCTACCCAGGGAATATACCTGGGTTCAAAAGGTGGAAGATTTAAACGAACAGCATATTCGGCATTTCCATAAACAGGGATATACATATCACTGTTATCTGAATTTACCTGCTTAATGCTGTTATTACCGGCAGCACTTCTGAAAATAACCGTGACTTTTTTTATGATTTCCCCTGCAGGCACCCCAAAAAAGGAACGAATATTTGTGATGGTATAAAGGTATTTGTTACCTCCAAGCGGCGTTGCACGTGCAGCAGGATCAGCTGTTCCCCACGTAAATTTTGTATACTTCCAGTCTGTTGGACCGGTACTCAAATTGGTTATTACGCCAACATGCACATACACATTATTGGAGTTGCCTCCCTCAAAATTCAATAATCCCTGGTTACCTTTGGCACAGTCGACTGTTATACCCAAAGTGGAATTATCGATCGGAAATTCGGGAGTCCAGGTCAGAAGCCGTTGGGAATTTACTGAAAAAGCAAGACATAAAATGAATACGGAAAGGAAGACTTTCTTCATGTAGCAGGCGTTTAATGTGTAAAAGTAACACATTATTCTAATTCTCCAAAAAGAATTAATCCGCCTTACTTACTTGAGCAATTCAAAGACATGGCTTCGATAGGAATCAAGGCTAAAGTCTTTTAATTCTGTTATAGCCCCGGTATTTATATTCTTCATTTTAGAGAAGCCATTAGTTCTTTCTTCAAATCTTTTTAATGCAATATTCTTAATCTCTTTGGCAGTATTCATTACAACCATAATGGTTTGTTTATCATGGTACCTGAAATAAACATACACGCCATCCTGCGGTACAAACTGCATCATTTTACCTGAGGTAATTGCAGGTGAATTTTTGCGGTACCTTGCCAACGTTGAAATGTGATTCCATATCTCATTTTCTTTTGCACTCCTTCCTTCGTTGGTAAATTTATTAAACTTATCCCCTTTCCAACCACCTGAAAAATCCTGTCTAACATAACCATCATTGGGGCTTGTAGTGC
The DNA here is from genome assembly GCA_031416815.1 of Chitinophagaceae bacterium. Classification (GTDB taxonomy): domain Bacteria; phylum Bacteroidota; class Bacteroidia; order Chitinophagales; family Chitinophagaceae; genus Ferruginibacter. The sequence continues at coordinate 5,308 of JANOUJ010000429.1, read as the reverse complement.
CCGTCATACCTATCTCCCCGCCGTAATAAAACTGTGGTATTCCTCTGCAGGTAAGCAACCAATTTATGGAGGTCTTATATTTTTCTACATCTTCGCCAACAACAGAATAGAACCTTGCGATATCATGATTATCTAAAAAGATCACATTTCGCATGGCATCTTTGTACACAAAATCCTGACTAAGTGCTGTATATAATTTGTTTACACCATCGGTCCATCCAAAATCTTTCATCATGGCATCTGTAATACCCCACAAGGTTTGAAAATCGGTAGCAGCCTGCAGGTTACTTTTAAAAGGAGTATTGTAATTATTCTGCACAAAATAACTTTGGTTTGGTACGCCATGCACCCAGGTTTCGCCAAACAAAGTAATTTTTGGATACTCGTCTTCCAGCGCTTTATTGCAGCGGTTCATAAAAGGCAGGTCGTTATAAGCATACGTATCGATCCGCCATCCGTCAATACCAAATTCTTCAACCGTCCACAACGCATGCTGTATTAAAAAATTGGCAACATAAGGATTGCTGTGATTCAGATCTGGCATGAGTGGTACAAACCAGCCATCAGTCATCATTTTAGAATCTGCTTTGCTTGCGTAAGGATCAAAGAGCGTTTGGTCTTTGTAAGTAGTATTTGTATAGGTTGGCCATTGGTGCAACCAGTCTTTCATGGGTGCATCTGTTACAGTGTGATGGTAAATACCAACATGATTATACACCGCATCCTGGATAACCTTCATCCCTTTTTTGTGTGTTGCATCAACCAGTTCATGATATGATTTATCGCCACCAAGCCTGGGATCTACTTTATAATGATTGGTAAATGCATAACCATGTTCGGTACGGTTATCCATATCATTTTCAATGACCGGGTTAAGCCACAATGCTGTAACACCAAGCGATTGCAGGTAATCCAGTTTATTTTCAATGCCCTTCAGATCGCCACCATGGCGGTTAAAAACTGTATCTCTTCTTAAGGTTTGATCTCTCATTCCAGGCACACGGTCATTACTTTCATCACCATTGCTGAAACGGTCGGGCATGATGAGATACATAAAATCTTTTGATGTAACACCCTGAGCAAAACTGCTGCCATTACCGGTTCGGCGGGCTTTTAATTCAAAGTAAACCGAAAAACTTTCTGGCGTAATGAAAACAAAATCAATTTTTATTTTACCAGGTTTTGCATTTGGCGAAATTTCAAAGTCAAGAAAGATATACTTCCTGTTTTCTGCCTTATGGATATTGGTAAGCTTTACCCCGGGATAATTTATTCTCACAGTAGATTTATTAGCCCAAACATAATTATTACTTTTCGAATGCACCATCACCTGTACTTTGTTCCACTTCATACCGGCCCACCAATGCGTAGGATAGCAATCAATGCCTGTTGTTTGCGCAATGGCGGAACTGAAAAAACTAAAAATTAAAATGAATACAAAATATTTTTTCATAACCATGTTTTTAATTTGTTATTTTCTCATCCGTTTTATCGGTAACCATAAAATTCATTACCCCTCCAATGATCATAGAAACTCCACCAATTACAAGCGCATAAATACTTTCGCCATCAAAAAAACTCTTTACAAAAAAACCTAAAATGGCTGCAGCCAGAATTTGGGGAATGACAATAAAGAAGTTAAAAACCCCCATGTAGAAGCCCATCTTATTTGCAGGCAAAGCTCCTGAGAGAATGGCATAGGGCATGGTTAATGTTGATGCCCATGCCAATCCAACACCTACCATTGGTAACAACAACCCGTTTGGCGTTTTTATAAAAAGCATGGAGACCAGACCTATACCACCGATAACGAGACATACCATGTGCGTATATTTTCTTCCAATTTTTTTTGCCAGCATAGGCAATAAAAATGCTGCAATGGCAGAAACTCCATTGTACACCATAAACATTACCCCAACCCAGTCACCGGCATCCTGGAATATTTTTGAATCCTTATCAGTAGCCCCGAAGGCATTCAATGCAACGGCGGAAGTAGTATAAATCCACATAGCAAAAAAAGCGATCCAGGTAAAGAACTGCACCACTGCCAACTGCATCATTGTTTTTGGCATTTTAAAAATGCCTGTGGTAATTTCCTTTAAGCCATTTAAAAGTCCCTTGGTTTTTAATTTTTCCTGCTCCCATGTTTCTATATTTTCCGGAGGAAATTCTTTAGTGGTGAATACTGTCCACAACACAGAAACTAGAAAGACAACAGCGCCAATGTAAAAAGAATATTTAACTGAATCACTGATCACACCGGGGGCTGCGGTATTGCTGATATTGAAATAGTTGGTAAAAATATAAGGTAACAGAGATGCAATTACCGCACCCAAACCAATAAAAAATGTTTGGGCGGCAAAGCCTGCAGTTCTTTGTGACGAAGGAAGTTTATCACCCACAAAAGCACGGAAAGGCTCCATGGAAATATTAATAGAAGCATCCAGCACCCACAACAAAGTTGCAGCCATCCACAATACACTGGACTGTGGCATTAAAAATAAAGCTATCGCTGAAAACAAAGCGCCAATAAAGAAGAATGGCCTCCTTCTCCCCCATCTTGGGTGCCAGGTCCTATCGCTTAAATAACCAATTACGGGTTGTACCAGTAATCCGGTAACAGGTGCGGCGATCCATAAAAAACCGATCTTATCAATTTCGGCACCAAGCGTTTCAAATATCCTGGAAACATTGGCATTCTGCAAAGCAAACCCAAACTGGATCCCAAAAAAACCAACGCTCATATTCATTATCTGCTTTAATGAAAGACGTGGTTTATTTTCTATTGACGGTTGATGAGTAATTTGAGTTGATTCAATTTCAGACATAGCAATCGTTTTAGTAAATGTAGCAATTGTGTAAAAAATACACTACGCTAAAAATACAATAAATAATTACCCTGCAAAAATTATTCTGCGATTGCGTAAGAATATCTGGTCCTTTTTTACTTGTAATCATAAACAATGTAACCCCATTGTTCTATGCTGAACTGATGTTCCGGATTAATTTTTTCCTTTACGCCCATAAAAATATTCAATGGCTCGCCCGAAATGGAAGCATCTTTAATATTGAACTTCTGCGGCTGTTTCGATAAATTCAGAATAACTACAACCTTATTTCCATCATTCTCTCTTTGATAGGCAAAGACCGAACTATCGGCAGTACTCCCTAATTTTTTATACGAAGCATCAGCAGCCAGTCCTGAGTTTGACTTACGGAGCGTAAGCAAGGTTTTATAAAATGGAGCCAGGTCCATTTCTCCTGCCCACGGTATGGTATCTTTTACAAAAAATTTAAGGCGCTTTTTATTCATGTCTTCCTGCCCATTGTAAATAAGTGGTACACTCTGGTACATGGTTTGAGAAAAAACTGCAAATGTTTTATAGGCATCTCCATACTTCTCAAATTCAGTTCCATTCCAGCTATTCTCATCATGGTTGGTGGTAAAGAACACGCGGTAAGCGTTCTTTGGGAAACGGTTAATACCTGCATTTAAAAATGAATCAAATTGTGTCAACGTTTTTTCACCTTTGTATAATTCTTTCATCATATGCATGTTACTCCATGCATACGATGCATCAAAACCTGCTTCGTGCAGTTCCGGCTTTTCGCCCTCGGCAAGCATGAAAACATCTTTTACTTTTTTCAGCTCCGCTATGCACGCTTTCCAAAAATCTACCGGTACTTCTTCTGCCACATCACACCTAAAACCATCAATACCTGTTTCTGTAATCCAGAATTTCATAGCGGCAATCATACTGTCCCTTAACTCCATATTGGCATAATCCAGTTTTCGTACGTCTGTCCAGTCAAAAGGTGCAATTAAATTACCAGCAGAATCTTTTGCATAAAATTGGGGATGGGTTTTTATCCATCCATTATCAGGTGCCGAATGGTTGGCAACCCAATCTGTAATTACTTTAAAACCCATTTCATGTGCATGTTTTACAAAAGCCTTCCAATCATCAATGGTTCCGTAATCAGGGTTAAAGGCCTTGTAATCTTTAACTGCATAGTAACTGCCCATATCCTTTTCAGACATCTTTCTTCCTTCCAAACCAATTGGCGTAACAGGCATAAACCACAAAATTTCCACGCCCATATCTTTTAATCTCGGCAAAGCTTTTTCAAAAGCCATGATAGTTCCTTCCTTTGTAAACTGCCTCAGGTTTACCTCATAAATATTGCTTTGGGCACTCCAGGTAGCATGACCGGAAGCTGTGTCTGCAACAGGCTCTTTATCCTTTTGCTCATTGCAGCTTAATACAAGTATTGAAAATAAAAATGCTGGTAAGAATGAGGAGAGGCTATTTTTACTCATGAGAAGTTATTTGTTGAAAGTTAATATTTTTCTTTCCATCAGAAAAAATAATTAATGGCAAATAATTTTTTTTAGAGCTATGGCGTCAATTGATACACTAAGTCAATATGGATTTCGATACTACTTCAATACATTACTTAATATGCCTGCTCTCTAAAACCTTGATAACATCATCGAACTTGAAACCCTTTGCCTGCAAGAGTATTAAATAATGAAATAAAAGATCGGCAGCTTCATTCTTAAACAAGTCAGCGTTATCATCCTTGGCTTCTATAACCAACTCAATCGCTTCCTCACCAACTTTTTGTGCGATCTTATTTATTCCTTTTGCAAATAAAGAACTGGTATATGAGCTTTCGTCAGGATTGCTTTTTCTTTCCTCAATCATGTTTTCAAGTTGTTCCAAAAAGTTACCTGCTTCATTTTTTTCGTTCCAGCAGGTATCAGCACCGGTATGGCAAACGGGGCCCGCAGGGTTTACCTTTATCAATAAAGTATCATCATCGCAATCAATTCTAATTTCTTTTACAAAAAGGTAATTACCGCTTTCTTCGCCCTTGGTCCATAAACGGTTTTTACTCCGACTGAAGAAAGTAACCTGTTGCAATCCTTTTGTTTTAGCTAATGCAGCCTCACTCATAAAGCCAAGCATCAACACCTTGTTGGTTACTGCATCCTGAATTACGGCAGGCACAAGCCCATCGGAATATTTATTAAAATTGACTGTCATAATCTTACTGGTATTTTTTGCTGAGCTAAATATTGTTTTAATGCAGGAATTTCAATTTCCTTATAATGAAAAATACTTGCTGCCAAAGCTGCATCGGCATTGGCTAATTCAAATACTTCTTTAAAATGTGCTGCAGGTCCGGCACCACCTGATGCGATAACAGGTACAGGTAAAGCCTTGGATAATGTTGCAGTAATATCCAACGCAAATCCGTGCTTTGTACCATCATTATTCATACTGGTTAATAATATTTCCCC
>JANOUJ010000428.1:0-1757 GCA_031416815.1 Chitinophagaceae bacterium | reverse complement strand
ACTGCTTAAACTCTTTTCACTTTCTTTACCGCGGACTGCATCCAGCATTTCATTAAATGCATGCTGCATGGTTTGCAGGGCTTTTTCTTTTTGTATCAGGCCAAGTTTTTCCTGTTCAAGCAATGCCTCTTCTTTGGCGATCGCAGCTTCCAGTTCAATACGCTTGTCTACTTCAGCCTTCTGCTTCTCATTCAGATCATGATAAGTTACATTAAAGCCTTCCAGTGCAGCTTTGGCAAGCTCAATGCTTACCTCCTTGTATTCTGTTTTTATTTCAAAATACTTCTCTGCTTTTTTTGCCTGGCTCTCCAGGCTTTTAAGCTGGTTGTTAATTTCAAATAACAGGTCTTCAATACGGGCAAGATCCTGCTCGGCAGCATCCAGCTTTAGCTTGGCTTCTTTTTTACGGGTTTTGTAAATTGATATACCCGCTGCCTGTTCCAGCATTTTGCGCCGGCTAAATTCTTTATCCTTAATGATGTCATCCACCATGCCCAATTCAATAATGGCATAACTATCGTTGCTGATACCGGTATCCATAAAAAGGTTATGGATATCCTTCAGACGGCAGGCTACATCATTCAGCCGGTATTCGCTTTCGCCGCTTTTGTAATATTTACGGGTTACGGTAACAGTGCTGAATTCCGTGGGAAGCAGGTTTTTTGTATTATCAAAGGTGAGGCTTACCTCCGCAATACCACTGGCACTGCGGGTTTTACTACCATTAAATACAAGGCTTTCCAGGTTTTCACTACGAAGGTTGCTGATCTTATGTTCACCTATCACCCAGCGGATGCTGTCAACAATATTACTTTTTCCACAGCCGTTGGGCCCTATAACTCCGGTGATACCTTCATCAAAATTAAGTATTGTTTTATCTGCAAAACTCTTAAATCCCTTGATTTCTAAACTCTTTAAACGCACGGTTAGTCAGTATTTTAGGTGAGAGGGCAAATATAATGGAATGCACCAATAGAAATTTTTGATTTTTTACAGCGAATTGCCAAGTTATTCACAGTTTTTAGTTGGCATTCAATTTGTTAGAATAAAAATGAATTTAATGGTCAAGTGAACCATTTTTAAAAACCTCTCTTTAACGCTTTAAAATTTTGATATGAACAAACTAGTAAGGGGCTTGATTGCCGGATATGGGGCTAAAAAATTAGGTGGCGGTTGCGTGGGTACCGTCATAGTTTTCTTAATAATCTGGTGGGCACTTGGAAGTTGTTAGTTTATAAATATGCAAGCCGCATATTTTCCGTTTCATATCTTTCCAAAACTTTCGTTTTATTATTACGAACCTATTCGTATTTTTGGCATTAAGCCATATAAGTATGAAGAAAATAATTGTGCTGCTTTTTATATCTGCTTCCTTGAGTGTTTATGCACAGCCCAAAGTATTGAAACAGGCAATCATCACTACTAAAATAACCATTGTTGCTCCCGAAACGGACGAAGCCCCCGTACAAGCCGCTACTGCTGTGGATGGTGGTGAAATAAGGGTAATGCGCTTTGGAGGCGACGGCGAAACCAAAACAACTACCTGGTTAAAAAATGACCTGGTTAAAACATATATTGAAAGTGAAATGAGCCGCACAACTTTGTTTAGAGATAATGCAAAAGAACTGACAACAACCATTATGGAAATGATGGGAAAAAGATCAGGCTTTTATGCGACCGACCAGGAACAGGCTGCGATGCGCAAGCGAATGGATAGCATGATGCAAAGCAGAGGTGGACAAAATGTATCTTTTGGC
>JANOUJ010000427.1:0-6372 GCA_031416815.1 Chitinophagaceae bacterium | reverse complement strand
CATATTTAAAGGCAAAAAGGGAGTTGAACACGACATCACCCTGAAAAATAAAAGACTGTCTTCACTTATAAAAAAATGCCGCGATATACCGGGTAAGGAACTCTTCCAATATTATGATGAACAGGGCGCCAGGCACCCCATAGACTCTGGTATGGTAAACAATTACATTAAAAAGATAAGCGGAACAGATTTTAGTGCAAAGGATTTTCGTACCTGGGCAGGAACCCTGCACGCTTTTAAAGCATTTAAAGAACTCGGATCATTTGAAACCGATACAGAAAAAAAGAAAAAGATTGTAGAGGCGCTCGACATGGTTGCCGGGCAGTTGGGCAATACCAGAACCGTTTGTAAAAAATACTATGTACATCCTGCTATCATATCGCTGTACGAAGAAAATGCTCTTACAAAACTTGGTGATCCGTCGCCAGGTAATACCGATAACAATGAGATAAAAACTGAGATCATGCCGGAAGAACTTGTGATACTGCAGATATTGAAGACCCGGTAGCCGGTTAAACAAACAATAAACCTGACTGAAACATATTTAAATTAATTGCACATCACATTACAATGAATCTTGTATCTGGATATCCTTTTTGGCTTATTAAAGATGGTTTACCATTCAACTATCCGGCTTTACAGGATTCTATAAGTACGGATGTATTAATAATTGGCGGAGGCATTTCAGGTGCCTTGGTCGGTTATCACCTTACCAATGCCGGTGCAAGTTGTGTTGTTGTTGACTCCAGGACCATTGGCCTGGGCAGTACATGCGCAAGCACATCGCTTCTGCAATACGAGATAGATACACCACTTTCAGAATTGATCAGCAAAGTAGGGCAACAGCATGCAGTGCTATCTTACAAACTTTGTGAAGAGGCCATTGATAAAATAGCCCGGATAGATAAAAAAATAAAATGTGGAGCCTTTGAAAATAAAAAGAGTTTATATTATGCCGCAGTTAAAAAACATCTTGCTCTTTTAAAATGCGAATTTGCCACAAGAAAAAAATATGGTTTTAAAGTAAGTTACCTGGACGAAGAATCAGTTAAAAAAAATTATGGCATGGCGGTACCTGGAGCTATCCTGTCGGAAACAGCCGCTCAAACCAATGCTTATAAATTTACGCATGACCTGTTACAGTTCTCAAAAAAAGAAGGAATGGGTATTTATGACAGAACGGCGATAGTTGATATAGCACACCAGCGAAATTCCATACTGGCCACTGCAGCCAATGGCTGTAAAATAAAAGCAAAAAAAGTGGTGTATGCTAACGGCTACGAAGCTGTAAACTATATAAACAAAAAAATAGTTGACTTGCACTCAACCTATGCCACCATATCTGAGCAAAATACGCCGGACATTGATTTGTGGAAAGATGAGGTATTGATATGGAATACGGCTGATCCGTATTTATATGTACGCAGTACCAGGGACAGAAGAATAATAGTGGGTGGAAGAGATGAACATTTTGTAAATGCACATAAAAGAGATAGTCTTATCAGTTTAAAATCAAAGCAGTTAAAAAAAGACTTTGAAAAACTTTTTCCTGCTATTGAGTACAAGACCGAATTCGGCTGGACAGGTGTTTTCGGCTCAACCAAAGACGGCTTGCCACTTATCGGAAGCCTGCAAAATAAACCCAACGCTTATTTTGCCTTAGGTTTTGGAGGAAATGGTATCGTATTCAGCCTGATAGCAGCAGAGATAATTACGGGCCTGATCATGAATGGAGAAAATAAATACAGTTCCCTTTTTTCTTTTTCACGTCTTTAAAGCACGATCAATATTTCTTTACATGTTTATGGGAGAACCAGCTCAAATTATGTGTGTTGCACCCGTTGTTGGATCAACCAATTAGTCTGGCACGTATTTTAGTATTTATTCAGAAAGGCTTCTCAAACATGATCCTGCTGGAACAACATATCGAACTTAAAATTTTTCACGGCAATGAGTTGAGGAAATACGATGTAGTTGAGTTGCTGAGAGACGATGAGGGCATGAGCTTCAACATATTTTATAAAGAAAGGTTCTTGTTTTCTTTAATTCCAACACTCAGGAAATTTCTAAGCTTTGAACTCTCCGGCGTTAACAAGGGTATGAGCATGGATTGGAAGTTACATTACAAAATTGAAGCGTCCTTGTTTTCAATATTTCTAAAAGCACCGCTATCCTGATTAAGTTGCAACATCTTTTGTTGCATTTATAATGTGCCATTCACAATTTTTTTTAAAAAATAATTACCAGTGCCATCTCGGTTTGTGGAATTTGTTCCTCAAAGAATTGTGAAGAAGTATAGTTCGATATAAATGTTTTTGGCATAGGCTTTGAATTTTAATTCTAAAACCAACCCACTATGTATTATACCCAGGATGATCATCTGATGTTCTTGAAACATAAGATCAACGAGATAAAGATTGCACTGTTTAAATCCGAACTAAATTCTGAGTTACAAATTCCAAACAATGTGATTGAAACATTGTGTGTGGATGATGACGGAACCGTATGGTTCTTCACCACCTGCAATGGAAAGCATGCACGGTTCATAAACAAATCCTTTTACGCCTCCCTTAATTATTATAAAAAAGATACCGGTAGCTATTTACAGCTCACCGGAAAAGCAAGAATAGTGAACGATTATATGGAATGCCCTTTCCCCCTGAATGATGGTTCAGATAAACTTTATACAAGTGTGCTGATAAAAATGAAAATAACACAGGCTGATTTTTCAGAGAATAAAGCAAACACAGATGTTTCCGGGATCGACAAAATAAAAGCGTTGTTTGCCGGTTTGTTTTTATCACCCGCTCATAGGATCTATAATTTTTCCTGATCTGTAATGATATCGTCCAATTAAAATAACATCCTTCTTTTTAAGAGGGATGTTTTGTAATTAATATAAAGGGTTACATTAAAAGCTAATTTTTCCCTATTAATATCATGCCCGGTGGTTGCCATTAAAACCAGCTGAAATTTGCCGTATGCTACCAAATAAGCTGGTAGCGGTTTCATTTTGCCCGTAATGGCTTTTATATCATTCCTGGCACTCAATCCTGCGTTAACAACCCGGTTGGTATAACATTTGTTGAACACAACACAACCCTCCAATGGAATAAAAGAAGCAATTCATTTTTTAAAATATGCAGAAAGGCGGCCCAAAAAAAACGATACGAAAGCCACAATCCCAATCCAGGCCAGGCATACAGGCACGCATGCGGCCCATTCCCGTTATTGAAAATGACACAACTAAAGGAAGTCAAAAACTTGCGGGTAAGGTGGCGGTTATTACCGGTGGCGATAGTGGCATTGGTAGCGCAGTGGCGTTGCTTTTTGCAAAAGAGGGTGCTGATATTGTCATTATCTACTTAAATGAACATGCTGATGCAGAAGCAACCAAATTACTGGTTGAAGAAAAACATGGCCGCTCCTGTCTTCTTATCAGCGGAGATATTTCGAAAGAAAGCTTTTGTAAAAAAGCGGCACACAAAGCAGTTAAACAATTTGGACGTGTGGATATCCTTGTAAATAATGCCGCAGTGCATTATGAAAGTAAAGGTCTTGAAAATATATTGACCACGCATTTATTAAAAACTTTCAGCACAAATGTATTTTCCATGTTTTGGCTAACAAAAGCCTTACTGCCTTTTATGAAAAAAGGAAGCGCCATCATCAATACAACATCTGTAACCGCCTACAGGGGAAGTGCAGGTTTAATTGATTATGCCGCAACAAAAGGTGCAATTGTTTCGTTTACCAGAAGCCTGTCGGCCAGCCTCATAGAGAAAGGCATACGGGCAAACGCAGTAGCTCCCGGCCCCATTTGGACGCCTTTGATCGCATCAAGTTTTAAGCCGGGCAAGGTGGCATCCTTTGGCAGCGATGCTCCTATGAAGAGAGCAGGAGAGCCGGCAGAGGTAGCGCCTGCCTACTTATTCCTGGCCTGTGCAGATTCATCTTATATAACGGGGCAGGTGATACACCCCAATGGTGGAGAGATCATTAACGGGTAATAAAATGGGATGTAAGATGCGACATGTAGTGGAATTTAGTCTACAAAAGCAGCATGGCAATGCATCGCTGGCGTATGCCTTGTATGTTATTACCGGTTTTGCATTGTTGGCTGAAAAATTGTAGTTACGTTGGCTGATCCGTATATTTAATTGTATCGTTCTTAATATTTATCATGGAAGCATTAATTATAGAAGATGAAATTGACGTTTGCTATTTGCTGAGCACCATCCTGAAAAATAAGCAAATACAACCTTCTTACGTAAATACGTTAGCAGATGCAAAGTCGTTTTTAAAAACGCACCACCCCGAGATCATCTTTTTAGATAACCATCTTCCCGATGGCACTGGTGTGGATTTCATTAATAAGATAAAAAAGGTGAGCCCCCAATCAAAAATTATATTGATCACGGCGTATGATACAGTGGCCGACAGAACAAAGGCTCAAACAGAAGGGGCAGATTATTTTATAGCCAAGCCATTTACAAGGGACACCATTTATAATACTGTGAAAATGTTCACCCTTTAACACCGTTCCAACACGATTTTAAAAGTTATTTACAGCCAGGTAAACCCCTATCAACCTGCTTTACTAAAGGTTTGCTTTAGCCATAACCTTCCTATAGAAGCAGAGATCTCCCGCAGCTCGCCAAATGTTTGCGGCTTTTGCAAAAAACAACTTGCGCCCAATTTATAAGAAGAGGTTTCATCCTGCACAAAAGTAGACGTGGTAAGTATAACGGTAGGAATATGTGCATAGCTTTTATTGTTCCTGATCTCTCTCAGTACATGAAGGCCCATCATACCCGGCATATTCAGATCCAGCAAGATTAAGGTAGGGAAATTTTCGGGTTCTGTGGCAGCCAGCGTTTCCATTAGCTGTTCGCCATTTTCAATAAACACGCAATCGATCGTTGGATTGGTTTCCAGAAAAGCATCTAAAATTAACTGCCGGTCATCGGGATCATCATCAACAATAAAAATAACATTTTTCTCTTTAATCTTCATACAGGAATAGTTATTGTAATCAATCTAATACCATAACGATACAAACAAACATTACGCCAGTATTCACAATAAATTAACCTAAAAATGTAGATATAATTCCACAAAATGTAGAATTAAATTACCGTTCGTTGTGTTGAAGAAAGCGGTCATATTTTTTGTAAAAATAATTGCACTTTAATAACCGAAAATGTTCATTATTTTGTTTTCAAATACATTCTTATTATAAAAACTGCATCAATGAGTAGCCTAAAATCTAAACCCAGTTCTGCAAATGGTACTAAAACCAAAGAAGTTGATTATGAACCGGGTTTAATCCAACAACAATTCGACAGTAAACAATTACTGAAAGTATTAATGGAAGTAAAGAACGGGAATTTCGCCGTTCGTATGCCCATTGATGAGGTCGGCATTAATGGTAAGATCTGCGATACGCTGAATGACATCATCACCTTAAATGAAAGAATGATGGTTGAATTTACCAAGGCAGGAAATATCATTGGTAAACAAGGAAAGTTAACCCAACGTATTGAAGTGCCCAATGCTAAAGGGTCCTGGGGCACCGGGGTTGATTCACTCAATACCCTCATCTCCGATCTGGTGCATCCCACCATCGAGATCGCCCACGTTATCAGTTCTGTGGCAAAAGGAAATTTGTCGCAGGAAATGCCATTGGAGATCGGCGGACACTCATTGAAAGGTGAGTTCTCCAGGATCGCAAAAGAAGTGAACGACATGGTGAAGCAGCTCAACCTTTTCTCCATGGAGGTAACCCGTGTGGCCCGGGAGGTAGGATCAGAAGGTAAACTGGGAGGCCAGGCCAAAGTAAAAGGCGTGGCCGGTGTTTGGAAAGATCTGACAGACTCCGTGAACCAGATGGGTAGTAACCTCACGGCACAGGTAAGAAATATTGCCGACGTAACTACGGCTGTGGCAAAGGGTGACCTTTCCAAAAAAATTACGGTGGATGTAAAGGGAGAAATTCTCGAATTAAAAAATACCATCAATACCATGGTGGATCAGCTCAACTCCTTCTCATCAGAGGTAACCCGTGTGGCGCTTGAAGTTGGTACCGAAGGAAAACTGGGCGGACAGGCACAGGTAAAAGGTGTGGCCGGTACATGGAAAGATCTTACTGACTCTGTAAACGGTATGGCAAGTAACTTAACGGGCCAGGTGCGTAACATTGCCGAGGTAACAACTGCGGTAGCAAAAGGTGACTTATCTAAAAAAATTACGGTTGACGTTAAATGAGAGATCCTTGAATTAAAAGATACATTCAACACGATGGTGGATCAGCTGAACTCATTTGGTTCGGAGGTAACACGTGTTGCGCGTGAGGTGGGATCAGAAGGAAAA
>JANOUJ010000426.1:0-3649 GCA_031416815.1 Chitinophagaceae bacterium | reverse complement strand
TGGGGATGGGGGAGTAGTTAGGAGTTAGTAGTTAGGAGTTAGGAGTCAGGAGTTAGGAGTTGGCAAGTAAATGAATAATTTGATTATAAAAAAATCCCGGTCAGTTTTGCTGACCGGGATTTTTATGTTGGTTCTATTATTTATTTAAAGTTAAACCTTAAACCAACCTGGCTAACCCACCTGTTTGCATAACCCGGTGTAGCCGAGTTATTAAAGTTGTATGGAGTAGTGATGGTTGGGTTAAAACGATACTGAGGAGTCAGGTTATTCGCAGCAACGTATCCGGCAAAATTGATCAGGCCAAAATTGTCATTACCTGCAAAATATTGTTTACCCCAATCACGGTTTAGTAAATTGGTGAAGTTGTAAACATCCCAGGTAAACTGCAACTGGTAGGTTTGCTTGCCCAGTTTAAGTGTAAAATCTTGTGTTAATCTAAGATCCAGGTTGTGGGTAAACGGAAGCCTTGCGCCGTTCCTGTCTGCAAATTTACCCCTGTTCTTACTAAGGTATTTATCCTTTGTAATATAAACTTCCAAAGCATCTTTTTGTTGCTGAGGAGTATAGGTGATTGAACCAACAGGATTGTTCACGAAAATTTGTGCCTGCAATTCAGCAGCAGTTGGAATGTAAATCAGATCATTTCCGCCGCCAGTTCCATCATCACGTGTCATGCTTTGTGTGCCGTATGTGTAGCTTAAAGGCGAGCCGCTTTGACCAATATAAGTTAAAGCTATTGTGGTGCCCATTTTACCTTTCAGGTAAGTAAATTTCTTGCTGAGTGTACTTAAAAGACGGTGAGACTGATCAAAATCGGAAGTACTTAACCCTAAAGTATTTCTTCCGTTAACTGACTCAATGAAGCGCCACTGGCTTAAGTTTACAGAGCTGGTTCCTTCATTGCCTACCATTGAATTACCGAATGCATAAGATGCACTGAAATTGATTCCTTTTACGCTTCTTTTATCAATACCTACATTCAGGTTGTATGCAAAACCCTTTGCGTGACTTGAATTGTTTGAAACCAGTATGGCGTTGTCATAAGGATTCGTGCCTGTACCGTTATTAGTAATAGGTACCAGATTGGTTGTATTGCCCGTAACGCCATAAACACTGCGGGGTCCTGCACCTAAAGAAACACCAATTGGAGGAAGAATATTGATGTTGGTATAATATACCTCATTCAGGTTCTTGCTAACCAGTACTTCAAACGTACTGCTCCATCCACTGCCCAGGTTCTTATCGAATGCCAGTGATGCCCGTGCCAGTTTCGGCATTCTAAATTCTTTGGATATCAGGTTCAAAGGGCCTTTTGTAAATCCTTGCCCTACTTGTGCCGGTGTCCACACACTTCCAGGAATATCATTAGGATTCCACCTGAAACGGATCGTATTTAAAGAAGCAGCAGATGCAGAATATCCGCCAACGAAATAACCGTTGTTGTTGTAAGTACCACCAGGCCATACCAGCGGCATGCGGCCGGTGAATACACCAAAACCACCACGAACGGTAACTGCATGTTCAGGTATTTTATATGTAAAACCAATCCTTGGCGAAATGGATATAGGGAATTTTGGTTTTTGACCAGAACGGGCACCTTTTAAATCGTAGTACTTGGCATACTGTACAATAGCACTGTCATTGGTAAATGCATCTGTGTAAGGTTGTGTTGGGAAACTCCATTTATCAGCTCTTACGCCGAGGTTCAAAGTAAGGTTATTCCCCAGTTTAATTTCATCAGCTATGTAAAAAGCCAGCTTTTGCGCTTCAAACTTAGCGCCTGCTCCTGTACCATCATTCAAATTTTTATCAGTGTTAGGGAAACCCAGGTTATACGAGTTTGCATTTGCATTGTTTGCCAAAAACTTTTGAACACCTGTAGTGGTAACACCTTGAACAGTATTTGTACCGTAGTTGTAATTACCATAACTATTCTGGATAAAAACATTAAATACTTTAAAACGCTCATAATCCACACCCAATGAAACAGAGTGGTTTTTAATATTGATCCTGAGGTTATCTACGATACTTAAATTCTTTTGTGTAAGCAGGTTTTGGGTAGAGCTGTTATCACTACCAAAATTAATAGTACCACTTCCGTCGTTTAAAGAAACACGTGGAAAGGGATCGCCAACAATGCTTCTGTCGTCTAATACGTCAGAGTAAGTAGCCAGTAACCTGTTACTGATATTTTTTCTTAATGTACTCTTTAATTCAAAAGCAAAAGCAGTTGTACGGTTTGGGATTTTAACACCACCATTGGTGAAATTTACAGTGGTAGCTGAACTTAAAGCAGTAGAAGTTGATACAGCTTTATTGTAACGCCCGCTTAATGTAAGCCTGTGTTTACTGCTGATGTTCCAGTCAATTTTTGCTGCAACCCTGTCAACATCCAATTTTCTTGCTGTAGACAACCATTCGCCCATATCATAATTATAGGTTGATTTTACAAAAGTTCTGATTGCTTCTATACCCGCAACTGTATTGGTATTGCCGCGATAGGTAGCAAAATCAAAAGGCTGAGGGGTTTCATCACGCTGCTGTTCTGCGCTCAGGAAGTAAAATAATTTATTTTTAATGATAGGACCGCCAACCCGAAAACCATAGGTTTTGTTTTTAAAGGCCGGAAAACGCAGTGCAGTGTCTTTGCGTTGGGCAGGGTTTTTACCAGCTAATTTTTCATTGCGGAAAAAATAGTAAACAGAACCTTCAATTTTATTGGTACCTGATTTGGTTACGGCATTAATTCCACCACCTGTAAAATTACCTATTGAGGCATCGTAAGGTGAAATGAAGATCTGGAACTGGTCAATAGCATCAATAGATATTGGAGCAGCGCCTGTTTGTCCCCCATTTACACCTGAAGCAGCTAAACCAAAAACGTCGTTGTTGATTGCTCCGTCAATGTAAAACGAATTATACCGGTTATTCTGACCGGCAATGGCTACAGCACCTTCACTGCCATTTAGCGTTTTGGCAAATGGGGTAACTTTAATATAATCAGCAATATTTCTGCCAACCGCAGTAGTTAATTCTATTTTATCTCTGCCAATGGAAGATGAAGTTCCGCCTTTAGCATCTAAGGTGTTCCTGCTTCTGGCTGCAACGGTAACTTCTGTAATGGTCACCGTAGTAAGGTTCAACGTAAAATCATAGCGAAAAACCTCTCCAAGGCTCAGATAAATATCATCCTTTACATCTGTAGTGTAGTTAACATACGAAACCTCTACTCTGTAAGGGCCGCCGTTATTCATGTTTGTAATATCAAACCTGCCATTGGCTCTGCTCTGTACATTATAAACTGTACCGGTAGGTGTATGAGTAGCTTTAATGGTGGCTCCTGTCAATGCCTCGTTATTTGCATTCTTAACAGTACCAGACATACCACTCGTTGTTATCTGCGCATTTACAGTAAATTGAAATGCAAGTGCAGCCAATAAGGTGAATAGAATTTTTTTCATTCTCATAATAGTTTGTTTTACGCTGGCAAAGAAACTAAATAAAAGCCGAATTCTGTTAACTTTTATTAACAAATTATAAGGAATCGCCAAGTTCTGTTTTAGGTTGTCGGGCCTTTCAAATCGTGAAATCAAAAAATAAGTTCCGGTTTTTTATAAAACGGGGTTTAAACAATAAAACTAGGTTAAGC
>JANOUJ010000425.1:0-4513 GCA_031416815.1 Chitinophagaceae bacterium | reverse complement strand
ATCCAAACCGGGAATGCAGTTGCTGAAACCAATTTTATCTGTAATAAAAAACCGGGAATGTTTGGAATAATACCAACCAGCAATGCAATGATTGCTGCAGCATTGAAACCATTACCAAACCCATACTGGCCCTTGTGTTGGTACAATTCATCTACATTTAATTGCTGCTTTCTTATAAAATAATAATCAGCAATCATAATACCGCCTACCGGGCCAAGCAGACTTGAATAAGCGATCAGCCAGGTAAAAATATAGCCATTGGGATCTGCAATTAATTTCCACGGAAAGATCAAAATACCAATCACACCAGTGATATATCCACCCGTTCTGAAGTTTATTTTTTTCGGAGATAAATTTGCAAAATCATTCGCCGGACTTACAATATTGGCCGCAATATTTGTTGCCAGGGTTGAAATGGCAACTGCGATCATCGCAATGCTTACTAACAATTTATTTTCAAATTTTCCCGCCAGTACAACGGGATCCCAAATAGTTTCACCGTAAATAATAAAAGTAGCGGATGTAACCACCACACCAATAAATGCAAACAAAGTCATCGATGGCGGCAGGCCCATTATTTGTCCGTTGATCTGTGCTTTTTGGCTTTTTGCATAGCGGGTAAAGTCGGGAATATTTAAAGAAAGTGTAGCCCAAAAGCCAACCATACCTGTTAGTGCGGGAAAGAAATAATTCCAGAATGCAGGCCCGGTTAATTTAGCGGGCTGATCCAGTATTGGCCCCAAACCATTGCCTGCATTGATGGCCCAGAATAATAAAGCCAGGGCAGCCAGTGGTAAAAAGATGGCTTTGAATACCAGCAATTTTTTTATGCTCTCAACACCCAGGTAAACAACCCACATATTCAGCAGCCAGAAAAGAAAAAAGCAAATGGCAGGGCCTGTTTGCAAACCGAATGAATCAGGGAAAATCTGTGGCAGTGTTGCCAATGAGGGTATCCACAATTTCATCATCTGGTAAAGGGCAAAACCTCCAATCCAGGTTTGAATGCCAAACCAACCGCAGGCAACAATGGCTCTGAGCATGGCCGGAATATTTGCTCCTTTTGTGCCAAAACTTGCTCTTGCAAAAACAGGAAATGGAATCCCGTATTTTGCACCGGCATGGCCGTTCAAGATCATCGGAATTAATACAACCGTATTACCTATAAAGATTGTTAGGATCGATTGCCACCAGTTCATCCCTCCTTCAATCAATGAACTTGCAAGCATGTATGTAGGAATGCACAGGCTCATACTTATCCATAAGGCCGCATAGTTCCATGTTCCCCAACTACGCTTATCCTGTGGAATGGGTGCAAGGTCTTCATTGATGAGCGAATTCTTTTCCTGCATATTATTTTATCCTGTTATATTTTTTCAGCAGTTCAACAACTTTTTCTTTCGGTAATCCATAAGCCTTATTGCCGTTGATGCCAGTTATGTTTTTACCGGCAAATAATGCATTAATGATCGCTTCCTCGGTTGCCTGTATAGTTGCTTCAAACAATACATCGATCTGGTCATTTGACATGGTGGTCACCTGCACTTCGTTTTCCCTGTTAAAGGCATTTTTATTTGCTGTTGAAAAAGCAATGAAGATATCACCTGAGCCATTACCTCCTATACCACCTGTCCTGGTTATACCAAGCGGTATACGTTGTGCCAGTCTTTTTAATTGTGATGGCAGCAATGGAGCATCGGTAGCAAGTACAACAATAATAGAACCTGTCTCAGATCTGGGTACCGAAGAAGTACCAATTTCCCTGCCTTCAACAGTAAGTGGCAATGTATCTGCCAGTGCTTTACCAATGGGTACACCGGCAATGGTCAATTGGGAACGCTGGCCATGATTAGCCTGCACCAAAACGCCAACGGTATAGCCCCCAAGTTTTACATCGATCATCCTTGATGATGTACCAATGCCGCCTTTGAAAAAATAACTCAGCATGCCCGTTCCGCCTCCTACTCCGCCTTCTGCCACAGGGCCTGTTTTTGCACTATCCAATGCATGATACACGTGTTCTTTTGTAACATGCTGGCCATTAATATCATTAAAAACGCCATCATAAGTTTCTGCAACTACAGGATAAGCAAACCAATAGTTTGCAAAGAATGCAGCGTAATAACGGTTCTTATTCATCCATTTCCATGCTGCATCCCTTACCGCACCAACACTCCCGGTATTTGTGATCAAAACAGGTGTTTCCAAAAATCCTGACTCCGTGATCCAATGTGTACCAGTCATATCACCATTACCATTTAAGGCAAACCAGCTGGCATAGCAGGGAGCAAATTCTTTTCCCCTGGGGAGAATCGCAGTAACTCCTGTTCGGATAGGGCCCTGGCCTTCAACCAATCTCCCTTCACCTTGTACCAGGGTTGTATGACCAACAGTAACACCGGCAACATCCGTGATCGCATTGAACTTTCCGGGAGTTCCATCAAATGGTACCCCATAGTCTCTTGCTCTTTTGGTTTGAGCCGATGATGCGATCGATAGTAATAAAAGGAATGCAAAACAAGATCTCATATAGCAGTTTTTTAAATGAAGACTAATGTACATGCTCATCCGCCAACAATATCGCCTCACTGATCATTGCCAGCCCTTCATCAATTTGTTCTTTAGTGATACAAAGCGGTGGTGCAATAAATATATAACTCCACCTGACAAAAGTATAGAGGCCAAGTTCTTTTAATTTAGCTGCCACTTTATTCATTACGGTCATTTCATCTGGCTTTGCATTGAAGGGCGCCATTGGTTCTTTGGTATCCCGGTTCTTTACCAGTTCGATACATCCCAGTAAACCCGTATTCCTGAAATCGCCGATGGATGGATGCTTTTGTTTCAATAGTTCCATCTGTTCTTCTACATATTTACCCATGGCAACAGTATTTTGGATCAGACCATCATCTTCATAAATTTTTATCGTTGCCAGGGCAGCTGCACAGCTAACCGGGTGTGCCGAATAAGTTAGGCCCAGGGCCATTACATTATCATCATATTTAGATGCGATCTTATCACTCACCATCAGGCAGCCGAATGGAAGATATCCGCAGGTCAATCCTTTTGCCATGCAGATCATATCCGGAATTATGTCATGATTCTGGAAACCAAACCATTTACCGGTGCGCCCAAAGCCACTCATCACTTCATCCATAATTAATAAAATGCCGTTCTGGTCACAGATTTCCCTGACTGCTTTTAAATAACCTTTTGGATATTGCAAACAACCTGATGAACCCGACTCTCCTTCCAGTAAGATAGCAGCAATGTTGCCAGGCGCTTCATAAGCGATCATTCGTTCCAATTGTGCGACGGATTCTTTTAACATATTTTCTTCACCATATTCCCAACGGTATAAATATGGAAGATCGAAATGAATAAAGTTGGGTGCCTGTTGTGCATCTACTGCAATCCTGCGTGGATCGCCACTTGCCGAAATGGCCCCTATAGATGCGCCATGATAAGATTGGTAACGGCTCAATATCTTATGCCTGCCTGTATAAAGCCGGGCAAGCTTTATTGAATTTTCAATTGAGGTTGCTCCACATAAAGTAAAGAATGCTTTGTTAAGATCACCGGGGCAAATTTCTGCGAGTTTTTTTCCCAATTCGCCACGCACTTTGGTAACACAACTTGGCGTAACATAACTTACCTCCTGCATTTGTTTAACAACAGCTTCTGTAATTCGCTGATCACCATGGCCAATATTCACATTCATCAAACCCGATGAAAAATCAATGATCTTTTTATCATCATAGTCATACAGGTAAACACCTTGGCCGTATTTAACTGCAATGGGGGCAATACCTTTTTGTTTGCTCCAGCTGAATAAAGTGTAGTCGAGATTGTTTTGGATGATCTCTGTAGATTCGGAAATTGTTTTTGTACTCATAATTTTATTTTTTTTGGAACACGGATTAGACGGG
Source organism: Chitinophagaceae bacterium (assembly GCA_031416815.1). Classification (GTDB taxonomy): domain Bacteria; phylum Bacteroidota; class Bacteroidia; order Chitinophagales; family Chitinophagaceae; genus Ferruginibacter. The sequence goes on along the minus strand of JANOUJ010000425.1, from coordinate 584 downwards.
TTGAACGGATAAAAAACGGATTGATTCTACTTCGTAGAATTTGGATAAATCAGTATGTTAATAAATTACCCCAGCTGATCCATCCAATCCGTGTCATCCGTGTTCTAAATATTTATTTTAACATTGGCTTTTTATCATTATCAAATATCTTTCTTTTTATCTGTGGTTTTCTACCAAAATTGAATAATAAGCCTACTTCTATATTTGTTGCTTTTAAATAATTGACAAGCTGATTTTCATTTTCTACAACCAGGCATTCATTTGCTTTTAATTCAACTGTAACAATTTCTTCAACAACCATATCTGCACAATAATCCCCAACTATATTTCCAAAATAATAGACCAATATCTTTTTTTGCTTTTCTACTTTGAAGCCCATCGTTGCCAATTCAATGGCCATCGCATTCTCATACACCCTCTCCAAAAAGCCATACCCGAGCGTATTATACACTTTATAAAACGCCTGAATAATTTTTTCAGTTACCTGTTCATGTTTCATACTTAGCTTAGTATCTGATTTCTGCGAAGCAGAAAAAATCCATTTTTTATCCGTCCAACCTGTGTCATCCGTGTTCTAAGACATC
>JANOUJ010000424.1:0-12139 GCA_031416815.1 Chitinophagaceae bacterium | reverse complement strand
CTGAAAATCAAAACCTGGAGCAAAAAAAATCACAAGAACTTTGGTGGTTCTTGTGATTTTTTACCTTTGCATCAACATTTATAAATCAGTCAACCCTTTTTAGGACTAGTCAATGTAAATGTATTTTGTATAGTTTTATGTAATCAAATTTATTTACCAGTGCAAAAATATAAGTTACTATTTTGCTGCCTAATAATAATTACGACATCCGTTTCATTTAACGCTAAGGCTCAGACTATAGAAAACAGTATCAACCTTTATGGTACTAATTTTCCCCAGGAAAAAGTTCATATTCATTTCGATAGAGAATCTTATATGCCAGGTGAAACCATTTGGTTTAAAGCATACGTGCTTGAAGAAAATCTTCCGTCGGAACGTAGTACTAATTTTTATGTAGCACTGTATGATGAATATGGAAAGCTTGTACAGCAAAAAATAAGTCCTTTGTTTAAAGGCACCAGTGATGGGCATTTTGATATACCAGACAGTGTAAAGTCTTCACAGTTAATCTGCCGGGCTTACACCAGTTGGATGCTTAATTTTGATACAAGCATGCTGTTTAGCCGGGCCATAAAGATAATCAGCAATAAAAACGACACCGAAATTGCCACAACAAATAAAACGGTAAGCCTCCAATTTTTTGCTGAAGGTGGCAATATTATTGATGGCGTTATAAATACTATTGCATTTAAGGCCAATTACAATGATGGTTTACCATTTTTTATTGATGGCGTAATAAAAAAGCAGGAAACAGGAGAAGTAATGATGCCATTAACAGCATTACATGATGGAATGGGTAAATTTAATCTTGATTGTCAACCCGGCGAAAAGTATTATGCAGCGTGGCTTGATAACAATGGAATAAAACAGCAAACTATGTTGCCCAATGCAAAGCCACGGGGCGTTTCCTTAAAACTTTCAGTTCAAAAAGATAAACTATATTTTAACCTGCTCAATAAAACAGGCGATGACTCCCTTCATGTTTTAATGTACATGTATCAAAAAATATTTTATAAAACACACCTGGCCGTTCCGTCAACAGCGCCATTTACAGGAGTAGTGCCCTTGTCAGGGTTGCCTTCAGGAACAATGCAGGTAACTGTTTTCGATGCAGGCTGGAATCCGCTTGCCGAACGTATCGCATTCATAGACAATAATAATTTTACCATAGATGCTGCTGTAAATACTATTGCGATCAGCACACAGGCAAGGGGGAAAAATGTACTTGACATTTTAGTAGCCGATACCATACCAGCGAATATGTCTTTAAGTATTTCCGATGCTGATATGAACAATGATATTTCTTCCAATACAATTGTAACCAATTTATTGCTGAGGAGCGAACTGAAAGGGTATATACACAACCCTGCTTTTTATTTTACAAATAGCGCTGATGCCACATTGAAAAGTAAACTGGATCTTGTAATGCTTACTCATGGCTGGCGTAAATACAACTGGGCAGATATGATGGTACAAAAAATACCAACCCTGAAATTTATAGCCGATGAGTATCTTGGAGTTTACGGGCAGATATCTAAAGCTGTAATGGACAAAACCGGAAAGGATGAACTGGTGAACCTACTGGTTAAGACGGCCGACAGCTCCAATTATTTTTATGCTCTAAGTCCGGAGCATACAGGCATATTGCGGCAAACCGGGCTGGTGTTTTATGATACGGCACGAATTTATTTCTCCTTTAATAAAAATAAAACAAACAATAATCAGATCGCTTTCAGCAAATTTAATTTTACTCAACCCATATTAAATTCCATAAACAATTACAAAGAGTATCTGATAAAAGATACACCCGGGATTGTTTTTAACTTCAATACATCATTGTATCAATATTACTTAAAAAGCAACAGCATTAAAAAATTCAATGAAGAAAAAACATTAAAAAGTGTAGTGATTAAAACCAGCGGCCGTCGTAACTGGCAAAATGATCCCCTCGTAAAAATGGATGGAAAATATGCAAGCGGCATGTTTTCCGGAGGAGCTACGGGATATGCTGTTGATGTACTGCACGACGAAAAGTCGTGGACTAAACTGGATATTTATAATTATTTACGAAGTGCTATGCCGAGTTTACTCATTGGCAATTTCAATTTAACGGGGGGCAGGCCTTTAACCTATAACGGTAAGGGGGTTTTAATTTATATTGATGAACATGAGATGACAACAAGTGATCTTGAAAATATAAGTCTTTCGCAGGTTGCCTATATAAAATTGATTCCTTATTTTTTGGGCAGTGGGCCCGAAGCAGGAGTAGCGGGTCTTCAACCGGCGTTATCAGTTTATACCAGGAAAGGAGATGATCTAATAGATCGTCGCCCTACCGAAAAAGACCTGGGCATGGTAAAAATTGCGGGCTATTCACCTCTTAAGGAATTTTATTCGCCAGACTATTCTGAAAGCAATACAGGCAGCGGCACAGATGCCAGAACAACCTTGCTATGGATTCCATATGTATTAACCGATAAAGTTAATCGGAAGGTCCCCGTAATCTTTTATAATAATGATTTTACAAAAAGAATCCGAATTGTATTAGAAGGGATAAATGAAACCGGAAAAATGATCCGGATTGAAAAAATTGTTGAGTAATATTAATAATCATTCACCGGCTTCGGCTTCACCGGCTTCTTATTTTTATCATCTACCGGCTTTTGAATTGGTTGTTGTATTGGCTTCTTTTCATCTGCCTTTTTTGATTTTCCGGTATCGGGTACGACACCTGGTATCTCGCTTTCAATATTGATTTTCTCTATTGGTTTATTATCCGGCGGTGGTGGGGCATCAAAAAAATCAGTAGCGTCTCCATTCCCTTCATCAATGGTAGTACTGTCACCTTCCCTGAAATACCTGTCCATATTTACGTCAGCAAAGATCGGGTCATTGGCTAACTCAGCCGGCTTTTCAAATTTAGTGATCTCACCATAACCCAATTTCTTATCGGCATATACTTTACTCATAAATATGCCCCAGCCCGGTGCCGACATTTCGGCTCCACCTGCAGTACCCGAATAGATCTGTATGAATGGATCATCGCAACCTACCCATGTGCCTGCCAGCAGTTCCGGTGTATAGCCAATGAACCAACCATCAGCATTGTTGTTGGTTGTACCGGTTTTACCGGCTTTCTCTACTGGTATGTTATAACTGTTTAATCTCCGACCGGTGCCAAACTTAATAACACCCTGCATCAATGTGGCCATGGTGTATGCATCTGCTTCGGCAATTACCACTTTTGATGTTGAAGTAAATTCTTCCAGCATGTTGCCGCTTTTATCTTCAATGCGGTTCATCAGTATTGGTTCTGTATTCATGCCCTTATTGGGGAACATGGTATAGCCCTGTAACATTTCCATCAACGGAATTTCTGCGGCACCAAGGGCAATGGAATAATAGGGAGGTATCTTGGTTTTAATGCCACAGTTCTGTATAAATTCTATGGTTCTTTTTACGCCTACCTGGCCAATCAAACGCCAGGCTGCAATGTTCTTTGAATGGGCCAAACAATATGCAACAGTACCGGCACCGCCCGATATGGTTTTGCCTCCAAGCGTTAACGCACCTCCCGGAATAACTGTTTCAGGAGTATACCCGGCTTCATCAATAGCAAGTGTATAAACAAAGGGCTTAAAGGAAGACCCAACCTGCCTCATTTGTGTAACATGGTCAAACTTAAACCACTTAAAATCAATACCGCCAACCCAGCATTTCACTTCACCGGTACGGGGATCCATGGCTGCAAAATTGGTTTGCAAGATCTGTTTATGGTACTTGATGGAATCAAAGGGGGTTAGCACCGTATCTTTTACTCTTTTTGCATTCCAGGCAAATACTTTCATTTTTACCGGTTTGTAAAAAGTCTTTTTTATCTCTTCTTCAGATACCCCATCTTCTTTCATGCTCTTCCACCTGTCTGTAAATTTAAAAGCCGCTTCAATAACAGATTCATGGTTCTTCCACATCCTTTTTCCGTAGGCTTTCATGTTCCAGTCCAGCTTTTTTTGAATTACCGGCATGTGCTGCACAATGGCTTCTTCGGCATACCGCTGCATGCGGGAGTCGATGGTGGTATATATTTTCAAGCCATCCCGGTACAAATTATAAGGTTCGCCCGTTTTTGGGTTCTCATGTTTTTTACACCAGGCTTTTAATTTATCTCCTAACACCGACCGGAAATAAGGTGCTATCCCAATATTTTCATCAATCTTTTTGTAGTTGGTTATTAATGGCTTCGCTTTTAGTTTGGCAGCTTCGGCATCGGTTAAAAATTGCTGTTTACAAACTACCATCTGATTTATTACCGTGTTTCTCCTGTCAACGGAAGCTTTGGGGTAACCGATGGGATTGTAAATAAATCCTTTCAGCATACCGATCAAAACAGCAGCTTCTTCAATCTTAAGATCTTTAGGTTCCTTTTGAAAATAAGTTATGGATGCATTGCGAATGCCGTAAACATTTCCCCATGGCGCCCTATTTAAGTAAAGGGTGATGATCTCTTCTTTGGTAAAGTTCCTTTCCAGTTTAACAGCCACGATCCATTCTTTTATTTTTTGGACGCCCCTGGTAATGATGCTGCCTCGGCCCTGGCCCAACATCAATTTAGCTACCTGCTGCGTAATGGTACTGCCACCACCATCTCTGCCCAGCGTAACTACCGCACGGGCAAAGGCTTTTGCATCAATGCCGGAGTGGTCATAAAAACGCTCATCTTCTGTGGCAATTAAAGCATTGATGGCATTGGGTGATATCTCATTATATTTTACTTCGCTCCTGTTCTCTGTATAATATTTACCCATCAAAATGCCATCACTGGAATATACTTCACTGGCGAGATCCGCTTCGGGATTTTGCAATTGCTCTACAGAAGGCATTTTACCAAATACGCCAAAATTAGCAAGGGTAAACATGAGGATGACGAAAATCAATCCGCCAATAAATACCCGCCATAAAATTCTAACTGAACGCTTCATAGAAATTATGAATTATGAATGATGAGCCTGCCTATCGGCAGACAGGTTATGAATATGGAATTGATCAGATCCAGCCATTTCATAAAAGTATTAAAAGAATCTAATTCGTTTTTCAACCCCCTGTTAAAACCTGTTAGGAAACTGTGCATTTAACAGGGATTTATAACCTGTCAGGTTTTTATTGGTTTTGAGCAATTGCAGATTTGCTTCTGTAATAATTAAAAATGAATACTTATTGGCCGGCAGCCAGGATATTTCACTAGGCGCATCCTTTTTTATTCTAGTGTAGTAGGCCAAAGCCGCTGCTGCATCCGGAAAAGAAGTTATTACCAGCAGATTGTTATCTGCATCCATAACATCTTTAGTGATATTGATGGTTTGGCCGTAGAAGTTCTCCCTGTTGTACCTGATGAATGCATTACGGGCCTCGGTGATATACACCTGGTCTACCTTATTTAATATCATTAACACATGATGTGGTGCATTAACAGCCATAACAAATGGACCGCTGGTTAAAGGCGGTGCAACTTTGGCCACTGTATCTTTTGGAAGCGTTGGAACTACAGGCTTAACCGGCTTTGGTGTTTCGGGCACTTTTAATTGATTTTCTCCCGCCCTGGTTACTTCAAGGCTGGTCAGGTATTTTTCAATTTCGCCCCTTCTCCTCAGCACATCGATCATCGTTTCTGCTTTTCCTTTTAGCGGAGAAGTTGGATTATTGCTGATGATCAATTGCAGACCTTTTATGGCAGCACTATCGTCCCTGTTTTTTACATGATGTAATGCCTCAATGTACAATAGTTGAGGAGTCCAGTAATTAATACCATACAAACTATCGGCTTTCTTCTTTTCAGCCATGGCTTTTTCAAAATTACCTTCTATGAACAGGTTATAAATATCTTCGTACAATTTAGTGGCTTCCGGATTTTTTGTCTTCGGATTTAGTGCTGAAGGGTTATTCAACTTTTGCCCTGCCACCGTGTTGGCGTAATTTCGGTTCAACAGATCTTTATAATAAGCCGCTTTATCCTTCATGCCCAGTTTGGTGTAACAGAAATACAGATTAAGATAAACTTCACCATCAAGCAACCGGTTAGGAAAGCGCTTTAAATAATCTTCGTACGTATCAGCCGCCAATTGATATTCTTCCAGGTCGTTTTGGTAGGCCTGCGCCAGGATGATCATATTTACTGCTATGGTTTCATTGCTTTCTTTAATTTTCTCTTCAGTTAAAGGCAGATCTTTCATCAAACCATCCAGCGTAATGTCTTCTGCCGGGGTCTTGGACGCACCACCTGCATTAGGAGCACCTGCATTTTTTCCAGATTTTGTGTCTCCTTTATCACCAGCCGCTGCCGGGTTTGTATTGTTAATGGCTACATCTGTTGCAGCTTTACGCCTCCAATTGTCTATGTTTATCCTTTTGCCCCACCTGCTTTTAAAGTCGGTAAAACCTCTTGATTTAAGTGAATTATTATTAAAATACCATTCTCCTTTGCTGTTTCCTGCAAAAAGGTCAACCGGTTGCTGTTTGTTGTTATTGAAAGGAGAGAGGTCAGCGCCACCTCCAACATTACCATCATCTTTAAAGCCTTTTTCTTTACGTAGTTTACGTAATATTTTTTTAAGCAGTTCTTCCCTTTCTGCAACAGGCATCAGGGCTATCCGTTGCACACTGTCTTCTTTTTCAATAGCGCTTATAGCAGCAGCTATTTTTATCAGTGCCTCTTTTCTTTGTTGAATTTGAGCGATCTGCAAATTTAAAAGTGAGTCGGACCCGTTTTGTAAACTGTCGTACATGGCTGCGGCCAGCCGGTATTGTTTGCGGCTGTAAGCAATATCGCCCAGCTTTAGATAGGCTCTGTTCTTATAATTAATATTGCTCTCGTTATACTTCAGGCTTTTGTTGAAAAACACTATCGCGGCATTGGTATCTGGTTTTTGCATTGATAATTCGCCGGCGGAATAGTACACAATATCCCGGTAGGCTTCATATTTATCCCGCCTTCCCATTTTTGCAAGGTTATCAATTGCTTTATCAAGCTCTTTAGGGTTGCCGCTTGTTCTAAGCATTTTTGCGTCATTCAACCTGGCATGAATATCCATCAAGGGATCAACAGTATGTTTGGAAGCCTTGTCATAATAGGTGGAGGCTTTATCATAGTTTCCGTTCTTCTCGTAAAGCTGGGCCAATAAAAACTCCCAGCGTGACTGGTCCTGTTTATTGTCGGCCGTGCTTAACGCTTTCTCCAGATGTACGGCAGTGCTGTCATAAATGCCTTGTTTAAAAAACCAGTATGCATTCACTTCTGCAAGATCGTTGCGTAATCTTTTTGGTAAATTAGGGTCTACCTGTAACGTGTTAATTAGCCCGCCCGATTCAGCAAATTCATTCTGCTCAATCAGTGTACGTGCCAGCCAAAGAATAGCTTCGTTGCGGCTCGGCGGCAGGGCAGTGAGTTTTTGTAAAACATTTCGCTTTTCTTTATTGGCAATTGAAAGAGAATTGGAGCCAACTATACGGTCGTCATCATCATTTTTCCTTTTGCGTGGAAAAAGATTGTAGTTGATAAATTGGAATGTCATTAAGGCCGAATCAAAATCTTTCCGATAAAAATAAGCTTTGCCAATCAGCATGTACATATTATCGATCCAGTCGTTCCGCAGGTCATGCAATAAAATACCCGCAGTTGATGTATAAATAACGGAGTCAAGTTCGGTCTTTTGCGAAGAAGTGCTTTCCAAAGTATACGGGTAAAATGCCAGCATATTTGTATAATCGTCTTTCAAACTAAGCTTGGCCCGGTCCACAACCGTATTTACCCGGTTGTTGGCATTAAAGTAATAATTGTAATGGGTAATATTATTTTGATAGACATTTCTGACTACAGTAAATTTTTTATCGGCTGTTTTTTCGGAGCCCAGTTTCCGGTTCTCAAATTTTTCTGGCTTTTTCTCCTTGCCAAACGGGTCTATTGTCCAGGTCGGTTGACACACTGCCGGAATTGAAAATCCGGACAAAAGCAAAAAAATGAAAAACGGAGTTTTAGTTCTCTTCAGCATGCATCAAAAGGTTGAATAACGGGGCTAAATATCGGTTATTTTTGCTAATTACATCCTATAATAGTCCCGATTTAATTTAGTTTAATAAATATTTAAGAGGTTGTTGCCTCTGAATACATTCTTAGCCACGAATTACACGAATTTGCACGAATAAAATGCAGCACTCGTTTTAATTAGTGTAATTCGTGGCAATGAAATACTGAAAAGCTGTTTCAAAGCTCAATTAGTTTTTATAAGTGGCATATAAAACAACCATTTAATTGCTTTTTCAGCTTCATTGCTTAATTTTAAGGTTCAACAAAAAAATATGGCAAAACTTGATGCCAACAGCACTTTAAAACGTTTAAGAAACCGATACAGGCTGGTGGTTATGAATGAAGATACCTATGAGGAGGTTGTTAAATTTAAACTCAGCCGTTTAAGTGTTTATATATTCTTAAGTACTGTTTTTGTTGTTTTGGTAGGCTTGATCATAGCTTTACTGGTTTTTACCCCGTTGAAGTATTATTTGCCAGGCACCGGGTATGGAAATGCCAAACAAATGAAGGAATATAAAATACTTAAGATAAGGACCGATTCGATGGAGCAGGCCTTGCAATACAAGCAGAAATATTATGAGGATCTGCATAAAGTGCTTGAAGGAAACGTTCCGGTATTGGACACCAACAAACTGGACCTGCCGAAGGTGGAAAATATGAAGGAGTAATTTTTGCAAACTAAAACTACGCTATATGTTTAATTCAAAATCAAAGACATCTTTTGATCCGGGCGCAGGCAATGCCAGTACCATGATCGGTGCCGGTACGATCATTACCGGCGATATAGAAAGTAATGGCGATATACGGATTGATGGTATTTTAAAAGGCAACCTGAAAGGAAAAGCAAAGATAATTGTTGGAACAGACGGCATGGTGGAAGGTAATATAGAAGGTTTGCAAGCTGATATCATGGGCCATGTCACCGGCAGTATCAAAGTACAGGAACTCTTATTTCTGCATGGCAAAACCCAGGTGAACGGAGATATTTACGCCAGTAAATTACAGATAGAACCCACAGCAGTATTTAATGGCAATTGCCATATGGGTGCCAATATTGTAGAGCTAAAAAAGGAGATGGGCACCGCAATGAACTTATAAAAAATATTTTAATGAATTTTAGTTTTAAACCAGTACGTCCGCTGGTGATCACATTTTTTATTTTAACGGCTATTATTTTTGCAGGTTCCATTTTTTATAAAGAAAAAGGATTCGATTACCTGGTGCTAATGGGTGGCAACTGCCTTTTCTTTTTGATCAGCCTTTTTGTTTTCAGGATGCAGTATTTGGCCATGTATAACAGCAATCCCAATGTATTTATACGCAGTGTTATGGGCGGCATGATCATTAAAGTGTTTGCCTGCGTAATTGCGATTGTGGCTTATTATTTTATAAGCAAGCCAGCATTTAACAAACCCGCCGTATTTGCATCCATGGTTATTTACATTGTTTACCTTGTGGTAGAAGTTAGAACCATTATGAAACTGAACAAAACAAAAAATGCCTAATCAGGAAGCTCCGCTCTTACAATTACAGGATTATTTGCCCGATGGAAGCCTTGACAAAGTGCTTTACTACCTTCAGCATCATAAAGTACACCTCACCATCAGCCGCAGGCGGCAAAGTATATTGGGCGACTACCGCCATGCACATTCCGATAAAAATCACCGCATTAGTGTCAATGGTAATTTGAACAAATACGCTTTCCTGATAACCCTCTTGCATGAACTGGCACATTTATTTACCTACGAAAAATTTGGACATCGTGTGCAGGCCCACGGCCAGGAGTGGAAAGATGAGTTTGGAAAAATACTGGCTGAATTTTTATTGAAGAAAATCTTTCCGGCAGATATAGAAAAGGCTCTGTACAATACCCTGCGAAATCCTGCTGCCAGCAGTTGCGGCGATGAAAAATTGCTAAGGGTTTTGCATAAGTATGATGAAAAACCTGAAGGGGTGCTGTTGGTTGAACAAGTGCGTGAAGGCGCATTGTTTACAATAAAGGGTGGCCGCATTTTTAAAAAAGGTGAAAAAATAAGAAAGCGGTTTAAATGTGTGGAAGTAAAGACGGGGAAGTTGTATTTATTTAGTGGGATGTATGAGGCGCAGGTATTGTAATTGTCAATCCAACTCCTTTATCATCCACACATCGCAGCCCGTATGCCCGCTGCTGCCCTGCGCTGCCGGCAAATAAGTAAATCCTAATTTTTCATACATGGGTATGGCAATGATTAGTTCGGGCATGGTTTCCAGGTATATTTTTTTGTATCCCATTTCTTTGGCCGCCGCTATACATTTTTGCAGCAACAATTTCCCTAAACCTTTCCCACGGGCCGTTGGCGATAAATACAGTTTGACCAGTTCGCAGGTTCCTTCGGGTAAATTTGCTGTTGGATAGATCCCTCCGCCGCCAATAATTTTTCTCTCAAGTTCAGCCACAAAATAAATACTACCGGTTGCCGTAAAAACTTCGGCTAAATGGTCGGTTGTTTCATCATAAAAAACAGTGCCGGGCTTATTCGCCATAAATTCTGTGAGCGTATCCCTGATGATCTTTGCCAGGGCCTTGTCGTCAGTTGGTTGTATGGTTCTTATTAAAGGTGGCAGCATGGAATATATTTAATGGTCATTTAAACCTAACAAAATTATCAAAACGTTGAACAAGATGATTATTTAGTTGTTAATCCGATTGTCATAATAACTTAAAATAAATTATTTAGTTAATACGGTTTAATGAAAATCAATTATTTTCGGGAATCTTATAACAAACAGAACTTGCCTGAAAGTTTAAAATATAGCGAAGAAGAATTGGTGATACGGCTGCAAAGCAAGGATCAACAGGCATTTTCATATCTATATGACAATTATTCGGCTGCGTTAAACGGTATCATTTACCGCATGGTTGAAAATCGGGAACTGGCAGAAGATATACTGCAGGAAGCTTTTGTGAAGATCTGGAATAACTTTTCGAGTTATGATACCGGCAAGGGGCGATTGTTTACGTGGATGTTGAATATTACCCGTAACCTTACTATTGATACTTTACGTAGCAAGAGTTATAAAAAGCAGGGTAAAATCTCTGACGACGAAAACTCCGTAAATAATTTGACAGACGATGGGCGCATGGCAGAACGTTTTGATGCAATGGGTATCAGGAAGCAACTGGTAAATTTAAAACCCGAACAGCGAAGTATTATTGACCTTGCTTATTTTAACGGTTACACACAGGATGAAATTTCAAAAGAAATGGGAATACCTTTGGGTACTGTTAAAACCAGGATGAGAGCAGCTATTATTGAATTAAGAAAAATGTTAGTATACAATTAAATTGAACGCACAGGAAATCATATCATCAGGAATTTTGGAGCTTTATTGCATGGGGCTTACTTCGGCTGCAGAAACGGCTGAAGTAACTCAATGGGCTAAACAATTTCCTGAAGTAGCGGCTGAGATTGAAGGTATTCAATCAGGTTTGGAGCGCTATGCCCAAACACATGCGGTTGAACCGTCTTCTTCCGTTAAAGAAAAATTATTTGCAGCCATTAACACAAGCACAACAACACCGGTTGTTAACTTAAAGGCAGTTGAAAAAGCAACATCAAAAGTTTATTCCATTTCGCCTGCCTGGAAGTATGCAGCGGCTGCAAGTGTGATATTATTGTTGGGAAGCCTGATCTTTAATTATACATTATACAATAAATATGAGTCTGCGAATAAAGAACTTGCATCCACTCAAACCGAGTTGCAACAGCAAATAGCATCGGCTCAGTCCATGGATACTGCTATACGTGTAATGGGCGATATGCAGGCCACACATGTTGCTGTAAAGGGTATAGATTCCACTGCTGACATGGACGCCAGGATCTACTGGGTAAAAAATACGAATGAGGTTTATATTGATCCGGCTAATTTACCCAAAGCGCCCGACGGAAAGCAGTATGAATTTTGGGCCATCGTTGACGGAGCCCCTGTAAACGGCGGCGTTATCACTGCTGAAATAAACGGCAAAAAAGTTCATGTTCAGAAAATGAAAAGCTTTGGTAAGGTGCAGGCGTTTGCTAT
>JANOUJ010000423.1:0-6576 GCA_031416815.1 Chitinophagaceae bacterium | reverse complement strand
GAAGGTTTTGGAAGGCGCAAAGAACATCATGAAATGGAAAAAGGAATTAAAAAGTAAAACGCCTTTTGTTTTTTTTCAGTTCCTGGTAGTAAAGCCAAATGAACACCAGGTGGAGGATATTAAACGCCTGGCTAAAGAAGTGGGTGTTGATGAAGTTCGTTTTAAAACTGCACAGGTGTACGAATATGAAACTGATCCAAACAATCTTATACCAACCATAGATAAGTACAGCCGGTATAAAAAAGACAACAAAGGAACATACATTGCTAAAAATAAAATGGCCAACCGTTGCTGGAAACTGCAACACGCCAACGTAATTACCTGGGATGGCCTGGTGGTTCCCTGCTGTTTTGACAAAGATGCCACCCATCAGCTGGGCAATTTAAAAACCCAGTCGTTTAAAGAAATATGGCACAACGATAATTACAAACAGTTCAGGAATGAGCTGATGAAAAGCAGAAAAAACATTGATATTTGTGCTAATTGCAGCGAAGGAGTATCAGTGTGGAAAACGTAAAGAAATAAAAAATAAGAAATAGGTGTAGGCTTATTGAGAAATGGAGAAAGGCCGATGACGATGTGTAATTAAAATAATAAAAAAGGCATTCAATGCGAATGCCTTTTTCTATTTAAAAATACTTCGTTATTTAAACGATGAACGGATCAACAATCGCTAATACCTGCGCTGATGTAAGTGTTTCATCAAAACCCTCAGATGCTGCAGCTGCGGTATTGTAAGTACCACCTAAACCAATAATATTAACACCGGCCTGTGTGGTCAGTTCTTCGCCTGCATAGCTCATATTAATGTTTGCCTGCGCTGGAGGATAATCAATACCGCTGTAGTTTAAAGTGATCCATGGCTTCAATGGTTTTTGGGATGCAGGAATTGCAACATTCAACCCTCTTCTCAAATTTCTGATATAGGCTGCATGCCTGGCTTCGACTGAATGGATATTTAAAGCGGCCGTAAGTGCAACCCTGTTGGATTGAAGATTTGGAGCCTGGCCTTTGTAAGCCCGTACGCCCGTATCCTCAAAGGTTTGTGCCATGGCAAGTTGCACTGGATAGCTTGAAAGGTAACCTGCAAACGGGCCTGTACCTGAACCGTTACCGCCTGTGAAATCGAAAGTAGGTTTTGCTACTGCCGCTGCACCCAATACAGATTTAAGGAACAGTACGTGTTTGTTCTCGTCGTCTCTTATTTTAGTTAATGCTGCCTGTGCAGCCGGCGATGCTGTAAGATAGCCGGGAGAGCCAACAATTTTTATATAAAATTCGGCCTCCAGGTATTCAAGTGTTAATGCAAAATTTAAAACTGCAGTAACATCTCCCGGTGTTTGGCCATATGCCTTGCTAAACATAGATGACAGGGCCAGGGGAACAGCCGCCAATGCTAATTTCCCCGATAAGTTTGCAAAATTTTTCATTACCTTTCTTCTGGTATCAAATCTTTCGTAAACTTCCGGATCTACTTTTTCAATTTCTGATATAATATTTTGTAAGTTCATGATTATTTGTTTTTAAGATGGTAAATTACTTGCGTCTATTTTAGTTTTTATATAGGTACCGGCTATGGCTAACACCTGGGAAGGTGTACGGGCCATATCCAAACCATTTGCATCTGTTGTTGCCGCAAATGTTCCAGGGGCCAAAAGCTCGGCAATTATTGCGGCATGCCTTGCTTCTACGGATACAATTTTACCTGCAAGCGTCAAATAAGTGGGGCCATTACCCGTGGTAGATATTAACTGCCCTGCTCCATTGTATGCGGTTACACCGAGGTCTTCAAAAGCCTTTGCAGTGTTTAACACACTTGTGCGGCTTGTAAAGTCAATGGTAGAAAAGTCTACTTCAAGCGATGGAATGATGGCCGTTGGTGCAGCCCCGGTTATGGCAGCCTTAAAAAATTCACGGTGGCCAACTTCATGATTACGAATATCAGTCAGGTACTCTGTTTCCAATGCACTCATGCCTGCATAGGGTGTTGCAACCACCTGTAAATAAAATGCAGCTTCCAGTTGCTCCAATGCATAAGCATAGTTTAATATGCCTACATCACCGGAACCAAGATTAACCAATCCGCTGTTAGATGGGTTATCGTTTTTTTTGCACGACATGCCAACAGTTATAGCTGCAGCAGAAGCACCAAAAAATTTAAGCATGTTCCTGCGCTGTAATCCATAGGGAGTTATAGTTTCCTGGTGGAGTGGCGGAGAAGAGATTTCTTTTTTCATAAATTTTGAAAGTTTGTGATGAAAAATTTGGTTTGGTTTTAATGCTTTTGCTGGTGAGGGGTTTGAAGTGGGTATAATTTCCGGGTAATCATTAAATTCTTAAAAGCAAAGTTGATACAACTTATAAAGATCTGTTTCACTACTAATAGAAAGAGATACGTAATTCATACGGGGCTGGTTTTATTGCTTTATAAAATAGTGAACCTTAAAAAACTGTTCACGTTCCGTAAATAGCAATAATCTTATGCAGCAGGAGGCGGTGTAAGTGTATTGCCTTCCTTCAGTCCCGCTTCCATTTCATCTTTTACATTATCTTTTGCATCTTTAAATTCCTTTATTCCTTTGCCGAGCCCCTTCATGAGCTCAGGAATTTTTTTACCTCCAAACATTAAAAGAACTACAGCGATAATAAGGATCATTTCAGAACCGCCTGGCATGGATAATAATAGTGTTGTTGACATTGATTTGGGTTTTAAGTAAAAAAATAATTCGCATACAACAATAAAGCAGGCGGTTCGAATAAACTGTGTTGTTATGGAGTTAAAGAGAAAATAATATAAAGGCCTTTCGGCCTTTATATTATGTAAACAAATTTGGGTCTATTACTTCAATTAAGCGTTATACATTTAGATAAAATATTTACAGGATTACCACTTTCATAATAATTAATGATGGATGATTTCGTTATTAAGAAATTTCGTTGCAACATTTTAATAAAAAAAGCTTTTAACCTTAAACATTCTTTTTTATAGTTGCGAATAATGTAGCAAAGTATTAATCATAAAAAGCATTGATGATGGAATTCTTGAATTGTGAACTTCATTATTGGTTCTTTTTAAATTCTGTTAAGTTATTATCCTTTGAATTTTTAAATATTCCAATTCCTTTGGCAATTCCTTCCATCAGCTTTGCATTTTTTTTATTTTAAACCGCAGCATGGTTGGTATCTGTTTTGCTTACGTTATTATTCAATCTAAACAAATGGCAGTAACTAAGTTCATGTTCGCAACCGGTATCGAAAATAGCTATCCCAATATTCTGATGCCAGACGGAACAACCAAGCGGATTGATGAAATGGAAAAGACCGGTCATTATGATCAATGGGAAAAGGATTTTTCGCTTGTGAAAGAGATGGGCATAGAGTTTCTGCGATATGGACCTCCTTATTACCGCACACACCTGGCGCCGGGCGTTTATGACTGGGAATTTACAGATGCCACATTTAACAGGCTGAAAGAATTGGGCATTACACCGATCGTTGACCTTTGTCATTTTGGAGTGCCCGACTGGTTGGGGGATTTTCAAAACCCCGATTTCCCGGCATATTTTGCAGAGTATGCACATGCGTTTGCAAAAAGGTATCCATACCTGCAATTGTACACACCCATCAATGAAATATTTATTGCGGCAATGTTTTCCGCTCAATACGGTTGGTGGAACGAACGGCTAAGCAGCGACCGGGCCTTCGTAACTGCACTTAAACATCTTTGTAAAGCCAATGTGATGGCCATGCACAGTATATTGGAAGTGCAGCCTGAAGCCACATTTATCCAAAGCGAGTCTTCCGAATATTTTCATGCCATTGACCCCGCAGCTTCAGCGCTGGCAAGGTTCCTTAATCAAAAACGTTTTCTTTCGCTCGACCTTACTTATGGTTATCCCATCAATGTAATGATGTATGAATATTTACGTGAAAATGGAATGGAAAAGCAGGAATTTCATTGGTTTATGGAAAACCAGGTAAAGGCACACTGCATTATGGGCAATGATTATTATGTAACCAACGAGCATCTTGTTCATCCTAACGGTACCACGCAGGCGGCGGGGGAGATATTTGGTTATTATGTGATAACAGCCCAGTATTACCGGCGTTATAAGCTGCCCATAATGCATACTGAAACAAATATAAAAATGCCGGCTTGTAAAGAATGGCTGCTTAAACAGTGGGCGAATGTACACCGGCTTCGGCATGATGGAATTCCCATCATGGGTTTTACCTGGTATAGCTTGTGTCACCAGGTTGATTGGGACTCTGCACTAAGGAACGATGTTGGAAATATTAATGAACTGGGATTATACGATCTGAATAGAAATATAATGCCGGTTGGAGAAGCCTATAAGGAACTTATACACAGATGGAAAAATATTCTTAACGAAGAAAGTTATGGTCTCATTTTTCACAATTGGTGATCACCGGGTAAATGTTACGTTCTCATTAATGATATCGGCAGTAAAATGAGAAAAAAGGTCATTGCCTTTAATTCGCTCAACATTTTCAGGCGCTTCTTCTTCCAACTGTTCCAGTGGAGGCGCCTGAGTAAATGGTTGAATAGCATTATAGGCATGTTTTTGAGCATACCCATTCGGTTGGTTAAAGATGGCCAAAGATTTTTTAAACAGTTGCATAAAAGACTTTGCACAATTATAATGCCGGGATGGCTTATCTACCCAGAGCTTTAGTTATGGGATATTATTCCTCAAGATGTGAGTAGCTGGGTACGGGATACCTCACTATTTATACTCAATTAACCACAGCATATATTTAGGCGGAGCAATAGGGCGACTTTAAACCTCTGAACGCTCTGCTAAACAAAACTTACTGATCTTTGCCGTTAATTCGGCTATATCGAAAGGCTTTTCAATAAAATCATCGGCCCCGGCCTCACGGGACAGTTGGCTTATATCAGGGGATGCAGATATCATCACTACCGGTATATTGCAGGATCGTACATCACGCTTTAGCTGCCTGCAAATATCCAACCCATCTATTCCGCCAAGATGCCGGTCAAGCAAAAAAAGATCAGGAAAAACAAAGTCGTTCCCCGAAATTAATGCTGCGTCACATGCTGTATCTACATTGTATCCGGCTCTTTGAAGAATAATCCGCAACAGCTCCCGGATGGCGGGGTCATCATCTATAATTAGCAAAGTCTTCATTCAATAGGTTTAGTCTTATTAAACAGTTTAGTATGCTTTAAACAGGCTTTTCATAACAAAAGGCGCACCAAATAGTTGCGTGACCGCGAATGTTTCCGGCGAATGAATCTCACGCCCGTAGATAATTTTCTACATAACGAAATATAATGCAAATCGTTTTTTGGCATTAAATGTACTATTTGCGTTGTTAAATATTTGGCATATTTTTTTCACTACTCGCTACAGTGTACCCTTAAATATTCGAAATAGGTTGGTAATTGGATTTTATGGGTCTAAAAAATCACGTGATAAAAGTTTAACGATGAGCGCCAAGGCCATACCTGATCCCACCGATGCTAACGAAGACGTTTTGCCTCTTTCAGTTCCGAATGAAGCAACGCTTAAAATTAAACCGAACATAAATTCCGGTTTATTTTTTCTCCAGTATTTTATCCCATGGCAAATTCCGCCGTAAAGTGAACCGGTAAGTTTCACAAGCTCTTATTTAAGTAATAGTTACTTCTCACACTTTAAAATCGAAAAGATGGCAAACACGCAACAAATGGAAATGAGCAAAATTATTAGTACCGATCTCGTATGTTTTTCTCACCTGAGATGGGATTTTGTTTATCAAAGGCCGCAACATTTAATAAGCAGGTTTGCAAAACAGTTCCGCACTTTTTTTATTGAGGAGCCACTTATTCATAAAGCCCCCGATACTTTCCAGGTGAAGCTGGCAGCCGAAGGGGTTTGGATCGTAACACCAATGTTGAATGAGGACGATAGCGATGTATCCGTTATTACCAGGCAAAAGCGACTGCTCAGCAGGATATTCATTAACAAAAGGATCGACAGGTTCATCTCCTGGTATTATACGCCAATGGCC
Source organism: Chitinophagaceae bacterium (assembly GCA_031416815.1). Classification (GTDB taxonomy): domain Bacteria; phylum Bacteroidota; class Bacteroidia; order Chitinophagales; family Chitinophagaceae; genus Ferruginibacter. The sequence goes on along the minus strand of JANOUJ010000423.1, from coordinate 537 downwards.
CTAAAGGTTAGCAGTCATTTAAAACCTGAAATGATCATTTATGATTGTATGGATGAACTTTCTGCTTTTAAATTTGCACCCGCTGAATTAAAGATCATGGAGACCGAGTTATTCAGCAAAGCAAAGTTAGTATTTACGGGAGGGCATAGCTTGTACCAGGCTAAAAAACATGCACATCAAAACATTTTTCCTTTCCCCAGCAGCATTGATAAGGCACATTTTTCACGTGCAAGAAATTTGCTTGCTCAGCCTGATGATCAGCGACCCATTCCACATGTGCGGTTTGGCTTTTATGGTGTAATTGACGAGCGGTTCAATATTAATTTAATAAAAGAAGTAGCCGAAAGACGCCCTGAGTGGCAGCTTATTTTAATTGGCCCGGTTGTAAAAATTAATCCGGACGACCTTCCTAAATTAGGCAACATCCATTATCTCGGTAGTAAATCCTATAGTGAACTTCCTTATTATTTAGCTGGCTGGGACATTGCCATGATTCCTTTCGAAAAAAATGATTCAACAAAATATATCAGTCCTACA
>JANOUJ010000422.1:0-19988 GCA_031416815.1 Chitinophagaceae bacterium | reverse complement strand
CTCTTGCAAATCAATTTGCATTGTATCGCCTTTTTTCAATACTTTAAAATCAATTTCGTTATAACCACTGATCGAACTATCCTTCAAATTAAACTTCACATGCAGATCATATTTCAAAACATCCCACCAAACTCTGCCAGGGCCATAAGTGCCACGCAGTGTATCAGCACGGGTAAAACCTTTTGATTGTTTTAATGGCTGAGCCTCTGAAGAAGTAAAAACTAAAAAGTAAAAAGTAAAAACAGAGCAGGCTTTAATAAGTTGTTTCATGTGTATTTGTATATAAGTGCTAATTTAGTTTTCTTTCCAGAAACAAATGAACCGTTCAACAAAAAAATATAGTGAGCAAGCTACAAGACACAAGCCGCAAGGGGGAAAGCCCTTAAAATATATGTTTATCCCCTTGTTGCTTGCAGCTTGGAGCTTTTTGCTTAATGCTTGCGAAAACCATCAGCACGCAAACAAAAAGATCTTTCGTTACAACGAAAGCAGCGGCCTTGCTTCCCTTGATCCGGCATTTGCAAAAAACAAACAGGTGATGTGGGCTACGCACCAGCTTTATAATACGCTCATTGAAATTGGCAGTAACCTGCAAATGAAACCATCACTTGCCAAGCGGTGGGAGATAAGCGCCGATAACTTAACCTTTACATTTTATTTAAGGGATAGCGTATTTTTTACCAATGATGATTGCTTTAAAAACATTCCGAAGAAATTAGTGGCACAGGATGTTGTGTACAGTTTTAACCGCATCATTGATAAAAGTACTGCAAGCCCCGGTGCATGGATATTTAATAACCGGGTTGACAGCATGGAGCCATTTAAAGCCATTAACGACACTACGTTCCAGTTAAAACTGCAGAACCCGTTTCAATCTATTCTGGGCATTTTAAGCATGCAGTATTGCTCCATCGTCGCACAGGAAGCTGTTGAAATGTATGGCACAGATTTTCGGCGCCACCCCGTTGGTACGGGGCCTTTTAGTTTTGTTGCATGGGAAGAAGGGCAGGCACTCATCTTAAAAAAGAATGAACATTATTTTGAAAGAGATGCAGCTGGAAAACCATTGCCTTATTTAGATGGTATCAAAGTTTCTTTTTACGACAGCAAGGCTACTGAGTTTTTAGAGTTTCAGCAAAACCGGCTGGATTTTATTGATGATATTGATCCTTCTTTTAAAGATGAAGTAATTACCAAGACCGGTAATCTTAAAAAAACATGGCAGGGAAAAATTGAATTGCAAAAACAGCCTTACCTAAATATTGAATACCTGGGCATTTTGGTTGACGAAGAAAACGAACTGGTAAAGAATTCTCCTTTGCGATTGCAAAAAATAAGGCAGGCTATTAATTATGGTTTCAACAGAAAAAAAATGATGCTGTATTTACGCAACAGTATTGGTACTGCTGCTGAAAGCGGATTTGTTCCTGCAGGTTTACCATCATTTGATTCCATTGCCGTAAAAGGATATCATTATGATGTTGCCAAAGCAAAACAATTGCTTACAGAAGCCGGTTACCCCGAAGGAAAAAATTTACCCGAAATTAAATTGCTGACCATTCCCATTTATGGCGACCTGGGCACATACATTGCGAACGAACTTTTACAAGTGGGTATTAAAGTACAGGTGGAAGTAATACAGAAAAGTTTGTTGATGGAGCAAACAGCCAAATCGCAGGCGCCATTTTTCAGGGGAAGCTGGATTGCTGATTACCCCGATGCAGAGAATTACCTGAGTGTATTTTATGGTAAGAACCCGGCGCCACCTAATTATACCCGGTATAAAAATCCTGCGTTCGACAAGTTGTATGAACAGGCTTTATCAGAAAAAAATGATTCACTACGTTATAAACTGTACCAGCAAATGGACAGGATCATCATCACCGATGCGCCGGTTGTGCCGCTTTGGTACGATATGGCCATACATCTTGTTCATAAAAACATTGCTAACTTTTACCCCAACAGTTTGAACCTGTTGGAACTGCGGCGTGTAAAAAAATTGTAAATTTCAAAAAAGTAATCCATGATATCATTTAAAAAATTAAAAGTATTATCTGTCTTGGCAGTATTTATCTTAATTGGTATTGCAGCTGTTAAACAGCCGGTTGGAGAATATAAGAACCTGCAGGTATTGCCCAAAAACATAACCGCCGATTCATTGGATAAGATAATGGATGGTTTTAATGCAAGCCTGAAAGTGGATTGCAAATTTTGTCATGTGAAGGATAAAAATAGTGAAGCGTTAATTATGGAGAAAGATGATAAACCGGAAAAAGAGATCACCCGCAATATGATGCGAATGACGATGGACATCAACAAGAAATATTTCCAATTTAATGAAGAAGTAACTGCTGCACAGGTGCAGGCCGTTACCTGTTACACATGTCACAAAGGCCAGCCCATTCCAGAGAAGGAAAAAAAGGTTGTGAATAATGCACCCTTTAACTTCAAATCAAATTAATTCTTTTTGAGTTTGCTTTTAAACACTTTCTCAAACTTATCCAGCTTGGGCCTTATTACATACTGGCAATAGCCCTGGCTCGTATTGTTGTTGTAATAATTCTGATGATATGCTTCGGCCGGATAAAATATAGTAAAAGGTTCCAGTGTTGTTACGATCGGGTTATTGAAGGCGCCGCTTTTATCCAACTCAGCTTTATACCTGGCCGTCTTTGTTTTTTGCTCTTCATCGTGATAAAAAACTACACTGCGGTATTGTGTCCCTACATCTGCTCCCTGGCGGTTTAAAGTCGTTGGGTCGTGTGTTTGCCAGAAAACCTCAAGCAGTTCATCAAAACTGATCTTTTTGGGATCATACATGATATTCAAACATTCGGCATGGCCAGTTGTTTTGCTGGTCACCTGTTCGTAAGTTGGATCAACTACTGTGCCTCCACTGTAACCGCTGGTTACTTTTTCCACGCCTTCAAGCTGTTGAAAAATGGCTTCAGCACACCAGAAGCAACCGGTGCCGAAAGTGGCGGTATCTAACATAGCTGTACTCATTACTTTTTTTTCTTTTTTTGTATTTACATTATTGTTCTTTTGTGCACAGGAACTAAATCCCATTAAACTCACAAATGAAATGAAAAGGACTTTTAACATGTTTATTTTTTTCATTACTTACGCAAAGGTAATTGGCATAGATTGTATTACAATTTATGCCAACAAAAGTTTAACAATCATCTAAACCAGTACCCAATTGAACCACATGATAGGTACATAGAAAAAAACATAGGCTATGCGTAAATCTATGTTTCTATGCTATCTATGTGGTTCAAATCTATGCATTGCAGATAGAGCTGTTGAAAAATAAAGAATAGCGGTTACCTTTGCTCTCTTTAAATTAAAATCCTCCCTGGGGAACGGGTCATGAAATTTTTTCCGGAATCGGCATTGGTACAGCTTGAATACGAAAAGGTAAAAACCCTGCTGGCCCTACATTGCCGCACCGAATTCGCAAAACGAAAAGCTGAACAGCTTAGACTGCACACTAAAAAAGAATTCATCATAACAGAACTGCAGCAGAGCAATGAGTTTAAATTGTTGCTTCAGGGAAATCAGCAGTTTCCCAATGAGTTTACCCATAATATTGGTAAAGAATTAAAATTGATCGGTATACCCGGTGCTGTTTTAACCGGAGAGCAGTTTTTACTCATCAGAAGACTGGCAGAAAATACCAACAATATTTTTCGTTGGTTCGATAATGAACGACGAACAGCTTACCCGGCCTTAACAAAAGTCATCAACGATTCTTACTACGAAAAAGTAATTGTTGAAATGATAGATGAGATACTGGATGAGACCGGGCAGGTGAAGGACAGCGCCAGCGAAGAACTGGCCGAGATCAGGATGAGTTTGTATCGCAAGCGCAACGAACTGCGTAAGGTTTTCGACAGGATAGTAAGCAAACTGAACAAACAAGGTTACCTGGCTGATATTGAAGAAAGTTTTTTAAATGGCAGGAGAGTGCTGGCTGTTTTTGCTGAGCAAAAGCGCATGATCAAAGGCATCCTGCATGGCGAAAGCGACAGCCGCCGCACTACTTTTATTGAACCTGAAGAAACAACCGAACTCAACAACGCCGTTTTCTCTCTTGAAAATGAATAAAGAAAAGAAGTGTATAAGATACTGAGAAAGCTCACCCAGCAATTAAGTGTTTATGCCAGCCTGCTTAAAAATTATCTGGATATGGCCGGTGAATTTGATTTCATCAGGGCCAAGGCAAAATTTGCCGCTGATTATAATGGCAATTTTCCCGTCGTGATGGATAAAGCCCATGTCCAGTTGATACAGGCTTATCATCCTTTATTGTACATCTACAACAAAGCGAACAAGAAACCTACCATACCCGTTGACTTAACATTGAATGATAAGCAACGCATTTTGGTCATCAGCGGGCCCAATGCCGGTGGCAAAACGGTTACCTTAAAAACGGTTGGCCTGTTACAACTGATGCTGCAGAGTGGTTTGCTGGTGCCGGTTCATCCGGATAGTGAGATGGGCATTTTTAAACAGATCATGATACATATCGGCGATACCCAAAGCCTGGAATTTGAGTTGAGTACTTATTCATCGCATTTAAAGAACATGAAACATTTTATGGAAAATGCCAATGGGAAAACCTTGTTCTTTATTGATGAACTGGGCAGTGGAAGCGATCCCAACCTCGGCGGTGCCTTTGCAGAAGTGATCATGGAAGAACTGGCCATTAAGCATAGTTTTGGTATTGTTACCACCCATTACCTCAATTTAAAAGTCATGGCCAATAAGGTTACCGGCATCATCAACGGCGCCATGCAGTTTGATGAAAAGAACCTGCTGCCCATGTATAAACTGGTTGTGGGCAAGCCCGGCAGTTCTTATACTTTTTCCATTGCGGAAAGGATCGGTCTTGAAAAAAGACTGATTGAAAAAGCCCGCAAACTGGTAGATGACGATCATTTTACGTTGGATAAATTGCTGAACCGTACCGAGCAGGACCTGCAGCATATTGATAAAGAAAAAGCAGACCTAAAGACTTTGCTTAAAGAGAATGAAGCATTGAAAAAGGAGATGCAGCAAACCTTACACAAAGAACAGCATCAGCAGGAAATGGAAAAAATGGCCATGCAGAACCGTATTGCTGCTGACAAGATCATTTACCTGAAAGACATGGAAAGAAGGTTGAAAGCCATGGTTATTGAATGGCGCAAGACCGAGGACAAGGACAAAGTGGTGAAAATGATACATGCGTTGCTTTTTCAGCAAAAAGAAAAGATAACCACCGAAAGGCAGCAAAAAAAACTAAATGAAAAATTTGAAGAAACGGGTGAAGAAATAAAGATCGGGCTTAAAGTAAGGATGAAACAAAACCGCCAGGTTGGCATTGTAAAAGAAATTAAGGGAAAAAAAGCCGTGCTGCAGGTTGGTGTAATGCCCATCACTGTTGCATTAAAGGACCTTGTGGTGGTGAAAGATAAAGACCAGCAACAAATAGTTTCTTAAAATTTTTGGAATAAAAACCCTCTGCCCGTACTTTTGCCGCGGAGAGATGGCAGAGCGGTCGAATGCGGCGGTCTTGAAAACCGTTGAAGGGCAACTTTCCGGGGGTTCGAATCCCTCTCTCTCCGCAGAAAATTTAAGCCTGCTTAACATTGAAGCAGGTTTTTTTATGTCCAGCTATCTTATCTTTATGATGTTTTTAGTTGAAAAACTTCCATCATCCGCTATGAGCCTCACATAATAAATACCTTTAGCAAGGTGGCCCACGTCAAGCACTTTGTTAACCGCAACAAGCGACCTGGAAATAACTACCTGGCCGGCGAGATTAATCAGTTCAATCATTTTATACCTGTTGTTAGCCCGTATGTGTAGCTCTTTCAACACGGGATTAGGATATATGTCAAAATTGGTCAAAGCCTTGTCGCTTTTTACTGATACAATATTGCTGTACTGCTGCTGACCGGGGATAAATGTAATGAGTAGCCGGTAATACACGGAAGTTTCTGCACGCAAACCATCTGAATAAGCATACATGGTATTTGAATTATCGGATGGGTGTGTGTCGATAATCCCGATAGTAGCCCATGTATTTTTATCGGAGCTTCTCTGAACCGAGAAATGCTTAATAGGCAAATTGGTTGTATTGCTACAATTTAATAAATTACCATTAACTGTCTTTTTCGCTTTTAATTGTATGCCTGAATGCGATAGAACCGATAATATGTAAAAATCCTCAACTTCACTGTTAATGATGGTGCTGTTGTACATACCTGATGTAACCGAATCTTCTGAAGCAATTACCCTCACTCCTGGATTATTAACACCAGCCATTGGAAAGAATACCCATACATTAATATTCGTGGCCCCGTTCGTTAATGCACTGCCACTATAAAAAGCATCGCCGGCCCCGTTAAAAGTTGAATTGCCTTCCCAGTCAATCCACATACCAAAATATACCCTTTTGTTAACCAGGTTACTGTTTACTATAACAACCCAGCTATAAGTAGTGCCTTTAGGCCCCGAGTTAGTTGATTCTCCATCTTCTTCACTAATAGCATCGCCCAAAGCATCTACGCTGAAGTTTTGAACACACTCATTTCCGGGTCCATTTGCACCCAGCCATACTTTTCCAGAAGTGCTGCTTTCATAAACAACTGCTGTTGCAACCGGGAAACTGTTTGGCAGGTCGCCATAGTCCGTTCCAAGAATAGATATCTTATAGTCCTCCACTTCACCGTTAGAAGCTACTCCCTGGCAGCGTTCATCAATTGCGGATGTTCCGCCGTTATCGGTAAGCGATGTGGTGGTTAATCTCAACCTTACATAGCTTACTCCTTCTACCAGGGTGCCGGCACAGGTAAAAGACGCCAGGTTCCAGGTTAAATTCACGTTTTGTGCACCGGTGGATGGCACAGCTACGGTAGTAAATTCTGTTAATTCAAAAGCGCCATTCCTGTTAAAGTCGATCCAGGCATTTAAGGTAGCGGCAGACCCGGTTGAATTATTTACGGGTATTGATGCAAGCGTATAAGAAGTTGATTTTACATGAAGTACCGGGAATGCAGAAATTCCATCATCATAGGTGTCACCGTTGGCATTTACTGAGGGCAGGCCATCCGTTTCTGCACTTACATTTGCACCAATCCGTAAATTGGTATTCAAATTTAAGTGCATAGGGCCACAAGTTGCTGATAAGGTAGTATAACTGTCGGGTGCATCGCCAAAGTCTGAGGTTAATAGAAAACATTGACTGAATTCGCTTGTACTGTTAATACCGGCACCATTATTCTGGATGGCTACTGCAGTAAGATAAGTTCCCATAAATGATGTGATCGGGATTCCCAGTGTCCAGTTTGCATTTCCTGAGGCATCGGTTGTAATTACAGAACTTGATCCGATATAAGTTTTTCCTTCACCGTAATTATAACTGGAATTTGAATAATAATCTACACCCGATGTATCTCCATTACAGATAGTATTTGTAAATACCTCGATAACATATTGCGTGGATGCCAGGCCATTAAAGGTACCGGCAACATTTGCCTGGCAGGCAGAACCTGGGGTGGCTATGGTAATAATGGGAAAGTTTGATAATGCATTTGGCCCGGTATCGGGATCAAGGTTGTCGTTAGCGGTCACACCGTTTGCGGCAAGGTCAATCCCTGTTTTAAATTTACCGGCGGCATCACTTCCGTTCCCATTATCGTAAATACTGTTTTGTGATATTTTGTTTGTAAGCGAACTGTTATTTACAATACTTATCCCCGGCCCGATATTTTTATATATACTGTTGTTCTTTATTACACAACCTGATGACTGTTCATTGGCGGCTGCTCCCCCGATCTGTATAGCGGGGTAGGTTCCGTCAGCAGCAGCAGTTCCATTTCTTGCAATGGTATTGTATTGAATTGTATCTGCATTTGAAAGGCCAAAAATATAGATCCCGTTCTTTGCATTGGGAGCCGCAGCATTATCGGGCCGCAGGCCAATGGTATTATATCTTATATTATTAAGATCATTGTTGGCAGTAGGAGTGCCGTCTACCCAAATACCATATTGGCTGCTATTGCATACCCAATTCTTTTCCAAGGCATTGGAGGCTGTTGATCCTATTCTGTTTGAAGTAGAATTAATGAGATAAACCCCGGTATAACCTAAAGTGGCTGATGTGGTTAAGTTAGTTCCCAGGCCACAATAATTGCCGGCAACAACACATCCGCTTACATTATCCAACACGATTGCCGAACCCGAATTTCCGATATAATTTGCTTCAAGGGCATCTGAAATTCCATCGCCATTTGTGCCTACTGTATTGTTGTTTGCATTTATGTTCACGGCATAATCATTAACTACCATACCTGTAGTTAAAATATTTAATGCGGTTACACCGTCAGCTCCTATACCTATTTTATTGCCGCTTACCCGGTTGCCTGTGCTTGAGGTAATAATATCTATACCATCACTGTAACTATTGGCCGAAGCGCCGATTATGGTAGCAGAACCGATCACGTTCCCTTCTATATCGTCATTTACGCCATCGCCATCGGTGCCGATAAAATTATTGTTGCTGCCCGCTCTTAAAACAATCTGTCCTGTAGAAATGGAAGTGCCTCCATTGATATAATTGGGTATTCCTATGAGACCGGTCTTGTCAGTGCCTACGTAATTACCCTTGATCTTATTACTGCTGCTCCCCACCAACACAATACCTTCATCGCTGTTGCCGCTTACCAGGTTACGTTCATAAACATCTGATACACCATCTGCATTGGTACCAATGATATTCAACGTACTGTTGGTTAATTGTATCCCGGAACCTCTTTGTAAATTAGCGGTAGGGTTAAAATACAATGCTGCCGTACCCGATTCATTGGTGCCTAAGAAATTTCCCGCGATCCTGTTACCGGTGCAGTTTGCTGCTATGGTTCCCGCTTCATTGAGTATGATACACTCACCTGAATACTGTGAGCCCACATCGCCATTACCTGCTACCAGGTTTCCCTCATTGGCATCGTTGGTTCCGTCGCCATTTGTACCTATGATGTTATTATCAGCATTACTGTTCAAGGCAATGCCGTCGTCGTAGCATGTAGTTGCTGCGGAAATTGAAAGGCCATTGTCAGCGGTTCCCACATAGCATCCCCAGATCCAGTTGTTATCGCCGCCGTTTATCCATATTGCCTTAAAAAAATCCTGTAAAACCAATCCTGCAATTTCACAATTGGTAGTTGTGATCTGTAACCCGTACACAGAATTGTTTCCGGGGCCATTTAAAATGATCTTGATTACCCGGGTTCCGGTACCTAACTGGCCCTGTACGCTTCCAGATTGTGAAAAGCCGTTGATGAAAAGAGGAAAACTGATGGCAGGGTAATTTGAGCCAACCGTTAACGTATGTGGCCCTGCGCCCGCAATCGCAAAATTGATCGTATCTTTTGCAGCGGTTAAATTGGCCTGGGTGATACACCACCTCAAGGTACCCGTAGTGCCGGAACCTGAATTGGCATCCCCGGTACCATTTACGGTAAATACAGTAGCCGCCGCATTATGAATAATGGAAATACTTAATAAAAGTATAAGGATTAGGTTTTTCATAGCCCCTCAGGGATTGGTATCTTACTAGGTAACGTATAATTCTTCGATTTTAGTACGCCACGTATATTTTCAGAAATAAAAAGTAAAAAGGGGACTACCAAAATAATTTACAGCCAGTTGCGTTTCAAATATACAAACTGAATCCAATCCGATTTTATGAACAACCGATCTTTAATGTACCAAGGATAACAAGTTCAGCACTTACCACCACTACAAATAATTCGCCGGCCCCGCTTTCTAGCCCGGTTTTAATCTTGATATCGATGCCATTTTTACCAATACGGGCCAGGGGATAAACAGGATCACCGATCCTCATGTAAGATTCGACCGTTTGACGGGCAGGTGGTTCATCATTGCAATTGATAAAAATCACACTTCTCAAAATTACCTGACCATAGCGGTCAGTAACCCGACAGTCCTAACTGCCACCTCATCACTTACATTTCACTACCTGCCTGGTTCTACGGGTAGTACCGACTGGATGGATTCTCCAACCCTGGGAACAGATAAACATGCCTTATGTGCAGGAGCCAACATTTTGGAAGGGCTAAAAACAATAAATTTTTTAAAAAAATGGCCCTGAAAAAAAAATACACAATAAAACCAACACAGTACCCGTTAAGTAAATAGTAATTGATTTGTTTCCCTAACAAATTGCTTTTCTTACATCATTTGAACTGCTTGCTAACTAACAAATACCAGTATTTTAATTATCTTTTATTCTAAAAAAAAACCAAATGAAAAAAACTCCACACATTGTGGCCTTACTGATTGCAGTATGTGCCATGTATTCATGCCAGAAAGTACAACCCGACACTTTAGCAGCCCCAGCCAGTGCACAAAAACAATCCGGCACAGCCCCTGCACAAAAACAACCCGGTGTAACTGACGAACCAGCCGGAAGGGGAGGCGGAGCGTCCAATGGATGTGCTGCCACAGACTCAATTCTTGTTGCAGGACAAACCATTAATTCGGGAACGGTAAGCGTAATCAGTGACAGTAATTTTGTGTATGTAACTTATACCACTACCAACGGCTGGCTTTTAACGCAAACACACCTTTATGTTGGTGATTGCGCATTAATACCAGTGAACAATCCCGGAAATCCAATACCTGGCCAATTTCCTTACACGGGAGTGCACGCCAGGGTTACAGAAGTTAATTACGCAATTCCCAGGAGTGCTTTGGGAGCATTGTCCTGTGTATGCGTAGCGGCTCATGCAGTGGTTGTACGCGTTGACGCAAATAACAACGTTATCCAACAGGAAACCGCATGGGGTAAAGGCACCCGGATCAACCTTTCAGGTGGTAACTGGGGAATGAAATTCGATTATTGCATTTGCACACTATAAAATAAATTTAATTTGATAATTCACCCGTATCTAAACGTACGGGTGTTTTTTATTTTAGGCCTGGATGAGATCTTGATGTTTAGCAGGAATACACACATAAAACTTACCAATGCACGCATCAGCGACATTTGTTTTTCCATGCTCAACAATAAAAATTCTGACCTTGTAAAGCTTGCCAAATATGTAGAAATTTGTTTCGTGTTTCAAAAAATTCAATGGATACGGGAAGATGAGAGAATAAAAAATACCAATGATTGGCATACCAGGGAATTGTAAAAGGGCACGGTCAGAAGTTAAGCGATTGCCACATTCAGGCGGCCATTTTAACCAAAAATTAATCAGGGTATTTTCAAATTAACATCCTCATAATCAACATAGAAACAGAAAACGTTTTTCTTATTATCCATAATTCTTTAGGCCAACCTTCAAATATCGCAAAAAAAAGATAATTTGCCTGTTAAACTAACCGATTGATAATGCGAACATACCCTCAGGCAGGAATTTGCATGGTGTTCCTGTTTTTTGGCTGCTGTATTACCAGCAATGCCCAAACTGCTTTTACCGACAAGATCGCTGAATGGAAATCCACCTTTCCGAAAGAAGAAGTCGTAGCAACCTTGTTTAAGGAAGTCATTGATTTCAGCCTGAATTCAACTGCTGCTGCAGGTGAACCCAGAGTAAAAGCAACCGTATCTTCTGAAACAGTGCTGGTACCTGTAAAAGATTTTATTAAATACGAAGACGGCCTTTTTTATAATGATGAAATATCGCTGGAGAACATAAAAGTTTTAAACTCCGATAAAAAAGAGGTCAACATTCAAAAGCTATGTGGTGATTACAGCGAAAAAAGTATTTTTCACAGCGATGCGAAGCTTTGCGTTATTAAATTCCCGTTGGCCGAAAAAGGTAAGCCGTTCAACTACACCTTCCGGGAAAACTATCATGATATAAAATACCTTACCTCATTTTATTTTTTACAGCGTTTTCCTGTGATTGAAAGAATTGTACAGGTCAATATCCCTTCCTGGCTAGAGGTTGACTTGCGTGAATTTAATTTTGAAGGACATAACATACAAAGATCAAGCGTAAAGGAAGGTGATATCACGAAGGTTTCTTTCAAGATCACCAATGCACAAGCTTATAAATCCGAACCCAATTCTCCCAACCATGCCCTCAGCTACCCACACATTATTTGTGTTACCAAAGCTTTTACCGAAACAGGCAAACGCACGGTACTTTTTGAATCAGTTAAAGACCTGTATGGCTGGTACAGTACCGTATGTGCCGAAATAGGCAATGATCCCGAGCCGGTTAAAGCAAAGGTTGCCGAGCTGATCGCCAATAAAAAAACAGACCAGGAAAAAGTGGAAAGCATTTTTTATTGGGTACAGGATAATATCAGGTACATTGCTTTTGAAGATGGCATCATGGGGTTTAAACCCGATGCGGCACAAAACGTTTTAAAGAACAAATACGGCGATTGCAAGGGCAAAGCCAATCTGTTGAAAACCATGCTTACCATTGCCGGTTTTGATGCAAGGCTTACCTGGATTGGCACTTCTGACCTGCCTTATGATTATTCATTGCCATCACTGTCTGTAGACAATCATATGATCTGCACAGTTATTTTAAATGGGAAAAAAGTTTTCCTGGATGGAACGGAAGAGTACATTGCCCTGAATGATTATGCCCAACGCTTACAGGGAAAGCAGGTGCTGATTGAAGATGGAAAGAATCACATCATAGATAAGATACCGGAATTTGCAGCCGAAAGAAATAAAGTGACCGTAACGAACAAGATAACCATTACAGATAACCAACTGAATGGAACTGCGGTATCTGAATACAATGGTGAATCAAAAATTTCGGTTCAAAGCGCTTTTGCTGCCATAAAGAACGATAAGAAAGCAGAGAGCCTGGCTGATTTTGCAAGAAGCAATAACGGCAATGTAGAAGTATCCAACATCAGTAATTCTGATTTTAACGACAGGCAAAAACCCCTACAATTGAAATATAATTTTAAAGCCAATAACCAGGTTACCAAAACCGGCAATGAATTGTACGTGGTGATGGATTGGGAAAAAGATTTCAGCAGTATGGAAATGGAAGCCGACCGTAAAAATGATTATGAATTCAATCAAAAATATTACCTCACCACGCAGACAGAATTAACCATACCGGAAGGTTATAAAATAGATTATCTGCCAACAGCATTCAAAAAAACTATGCCCAACTGGTCATTTGAAGGGAACTATGTTACCAAAGGAAAAACCATTGTATACAGTAGAAATATCATCATCAATAAACCCATTTTAAAGAAGGCAGACTTTGCAGGATGGAACAGCTTTATTGCAGAGATCAACAGATTTTACAACGACCAGGTGGTACTTACAAAATAAAAACTAACTGAACCCATGATCCACAAATACATTATCATTTGTGTAGCAGCACTGCTACCGCTGTTTTCATTTTCACAAATGCCTTCCATAGGTGAAAAAATTGAGGACGAGTTTAAAATAACTGCTGTTCCTGAAAAGTGGAAGAACGAAAGTGCCGTCATCATCGGCATGAAGGAAGAATATTTATTCAAGCGCCAGGTGGCCCGAGGGAAAACCACAGCAGGCGTAAACATAAAAGAGTATGTACACAAGCGCATAAAACTGCAGGATAAAAATGCCATTGAAAAATTTTCGACATTTTATTATGTAACGATTGGAAGCGATGGCAAGGCCGAATATAAAGTGATAAAGCCTGATGGTAAAGAAGTTGCAATTGACATGAAAAGCGCCATAGAAGAAGAACAGGACGTTCCGGATATTTACAAACCCATTTATTACAAACTGAAATTTAAGTCAATGAAGATCGCCATTCCTGACCTGGAAATTGGTGATATCATTGATTATACAATCAATTCAACATTGGATTGGGATATGAAAACTGAAGGCATCAACTTTACGCCATTCATATTTTCCCTCTCAAACAATTATCCAACCTTATATCAACAATACCGCTTTACCATGGCCAATGGTATGAAGGTGAAATACCGCAGTTATAATGGTGCCCCGAATTTAAAATTCGATCCAAAAGCATCTGTGTATGGTGAAAGAGAGACTTACCTGAGTTATTTTTTCCTGGATAAGGACCGTGATAAATCCGCCGATGAACGTTGGAGCTATGAATTGAGAAGTACACCCAGCGTTAAATTCCGGGTTGTGTTTTTAGATTTTGATGCCGGAGACCGGTCGCTGGGCGAAGCTACGGTTGACCGCTCGGGCCTCGACATTGAAAAGGTGTACAAGGGTTACGTGGGAGCGGCCCTGTACAACACAACAGTTGTTGCATCGCTGGTTGCTTACACAACTCAATACATTAGTAAGAAAAAAACCGACGGTATTTTAAAAACAGATGCCGACATTGTAAGGGAAAGCTATTATTGTCTTCGTAAAGTATTTTTAGAAATGTATTACAAGGGGCCGGTACATTCCGACCTGGAAAAATATTTTACCGGGAAGAAACTTTATAAGAAAATACTGAAGGCCGAGGCCAAAGAAGAAAAAAAAGAAGATAAGCAGGATGAGATAAGGATGAATGCGGTAACATTCTGTACTGCATTTCGGGGGGCACTAAAAGCACAGGGCATAGAATCGGAATTGTTTGTGTATGTACCACGCAAGTTAGGTACATGGCGTGATGCGATCTTTATGGAGGAACTGGATTTTTTGATGCGGATCAAACTTAAAGACAAAGCTTACTACCTTGAAGCCATCAATAATTTTGATGCTTTTGGTACGCCACATTCATACCTGGAAAATGCTGAGGGCTATAGTATACGGTATGATGAAGTTGACAGTTATTACAAAGTAAGTGTGCCTACAACACCTTCCGGTGCAAACTTATCAAGAGAAGAGTACAATGTTAGTTTTACCGATGCGATGGATATTATTAATGTTGAACGAACCAGTTCTTACACCGGCTCACAAAAATCGGATGTGATTGGTAAGGCAAATTTAGACAGGGAATACCTGACCAAAGATTTTGATAAATATTACGCCGAGCCGCTTACTAAAAGCAAAAAAAATGAAACCGTTACACCTATTAACAACAAATATGAATATGCCGAAAAGGATGACCAGGTTAAAGAACGTAAGGATCTTTTTGAAAAAATACTAAAGGGAGATGAGCTGGATGTGGACAAATACAACGACTTTGAATTGCTGCAGGATGGCCGCTCCGGCGATTCTGCCATGCTTAAATACAAGGAAAAATTCAGCTTAAAAAAACTAATAAGCAAGGCGGGCAAGAATTATATTTTTGAGGCCGGTAAACTGATAGGAGGGCAGTTGAAACTTGAGCCCAATGAATTGAAAGAAAGGAAGACCGACATCTGGATACCATCGGCCATTACCATTGAAAACACCATTACAGTAAACATACCGGAAGGTTACTCCGTTGATGGCTTGCAAGACCTGAACATGAATATTGATAACCCGAGCGGTACTTTTTTAAGCACAACAGCAGTTACCGGTAATAAATTATTGATAACAACCAAAAAAGTTTATAAAAACACATTCGATAAAAAAGAGGCATGGCCTAATTACATTGCTTTCCTGGAGCCGGCTTACAAACTAAGCCAGGCAAAAGTGGTGTTGAAGAAAAAGTAAATTTAAAGAAGTGTATTTATAAAAAATCACCCGTTTTAAAAACAATAACCCCGTCATTTTTGGCGGGGTTATTGTTTTTAAAAATACTTTTTTCTTAGAATTTATTGATCATTTGCGTTGATGTTTTACCACCAACACCAAATTTAAGCAGGTAACTACCTTTTTGTAATCTGCTCATATCTACTTGTATATTCTGTTCACCTGTCGATAGTGTAATAAGTTTGGTAATCATGATTCTTCCTGTCATATCATAGATCTGAACAGGAGTCTTTTCTGTAGTAGTGGCCATTACCTTTATATTCAGTATTCCCTGAACCGGGTTTGGATAAATGGTATAATAAGACGCAGGTGTTAAACTACGGTCAACAACTTTGATATCTGTAAAATTGATACTCCCGTTTTGATTTTTTTGAAGCAGGCGATAATAAGCTACACCACTGAATGGTTGATGATCAGTCAGCCCGTAAGTTAATACCGAAGCTGACGCCCCTTTGCCATCTAACGTTCCAATCTTAGAGTAGGTTCTTCCGCCATTAACCGAACGCTCCAGATCAAACTGTTGGTTCAAATCTTCATTTTCAGTTGTCCATTTTAATATTACTTTATCTGCTTCGTTAATTGTAAAGAAAGAAGTGAGTGTTGTATTGCTGAACGGAGCTGCATCATTTCTTGTATACCAAACAGGAGCAGTAACGATCCTTGTTCCATCACTTTCAGTAATGTCGAGATAATAATAACGCTGCGATAAATTCGTCAACGCATTGTCAGTAAAAGTAAATGTCCCATTTGTGCTGCTGGTAAGTGTTGTTGCAACAGTACCACTACCTGGTACGCCATACATCACATTCACATTTGTTACAGGGTTTGTAGTGATGCTGCTTACCGAAATGGTGGGAGCACCAACCTGCGTAATGATACTGCCAATGGGCTGATTATTTATATTGTAAGTTATTTTTGCAGCACAATCCTGTGATGCATAGAACCGCATCCTTCTCATTCCATCCAGTAAATTATTTTCGGTTAATGAAGAAGCCATAACAACAAGTCTTGTTTTTGCAGTTCTGCCAAAGGTCATATTATGGTTATCATGATCAATTGTTGGCCCCAGGTGATAGCCCTTTGACAACATGTTGCGGTAATAACTGAGGTAAGACATGGAAGTACCCGGATTGGTATAAGTTGTATTGGTTGAAAAAGCTGGACCACTTTCAACAGTTGCACCAACGACAGCATTATCCGCTTCAAGATCAAAAGCACCGTTTAAAAGGTCATTATAATCTGTACTGTTTGGATGTGCCAGATATGCAAGGGCATTTCCGCCATGCCGGTTGAGAACGTCAAATAGACCTCCGCTACCCTTGTACAAACTTTTAGGAACATAAACCTGGTATTCGCCGGGATCCCAGCCCACCAATGAATCCATGCCATATACAATCACATGACCGCCGCCGCTGATAACGCCCCATTCCATTCCATACATGCCAACAAAAGTTGGTGTAGTTGCCATTGCAGCCTGAGTGCGGCCTGGTTGCCAATCGGCTAAACGCATACCTGCTGCAACGTGGTTATGTTCGCTGAGGCCAAGAAAATCAAAGCAAAGAGAATTTTTTGCAAATGCATAATCATCTGCCGGTATCATTAATGTGTTGTCTGCATTGCCATCACTGTAGCTGCTGTGTGCATGCATATTACCAAAGTAAAAATTTAACGGGCCACCGGTAACATTCGAATTGCCTGTCAGTAGTTCTTTATTATCATTCAAGCCTGTACTGGTAAAATTTATCAAGCCGCTGTAATTTGTATTTATGGTTGTTGGAATAAACCGTACATAAACTGTTTGCCCTACCTGAGCCTCAGTTGCTGTATAATTAAGCAAAGCAGAAAAAGCTACACCATCCTTTGACAACTCAAAACCTGTGGGTGATGTTAATGTTAATGCAGTTGTAATACTAGTTGTTGTATAAGCAAAATTTTTATTGGCAGAAGTTGAACCTGCTGCAACAAATCCAAAATCAAGCGAAACAGGATTTACCGAAACAGTGGCAGCGGGTTGCGCCATTGTGGTAAACGACCAGGTTCCTGACCCTGTGATGCCTGCAAAATTGTTACCTGCCATATCTTTAAATGTTCCTGCAGGCATTTCTACATAATAAGCAGTGCTGTAGGCTAAAGCAGAAAACGGAATAGTTGCAGCAGCTCCGGCAATTGTTACGCTGGCCGATGTAACAACGGTCGTATTTACAACAGTGGCATCACTTATTTTCTTTACTACAATATTTCCTGCAGTTCCTTTTTGGATATTTTCATTAAAAGTAATAACAAGATTACCATTAAGTGCAATGTCCGTGGCATTGTTAGCAGGATTTAAAGTAGAAATGACAGGTGCAGTTACATCGCTACCGTTTAACTGAATTGAAAAATCATCAATAGATAATCCATCATCGGCACCACTTGCATCAGCATCGTTCCAACGCAACCAAAATAAAGCATTGTTGGCAATACTTAGTCCCGTAATAGTTGCCGTTTTAACTGTTCTGTTTGCAGCCGCATTTCCATCTTTCGCTCCGGTGGTTGAAGTACTGGGTGATACAAAATCCAAGATGTTGGCATCAGTCCATGTACCTGTTGAAAGCGAAGTAGCATTTACACTGTATTGAAAATCGAGTTGATCGGTTCTTGAAGCAGTACCACATCTCCATTGCTCACCGGTATAAGAAATAGTAATGGAAGTTATGGTTTGTGTTGTACTGTTTCTTATTTGTACACCCAACGTTGAAACAAGCGAGCCTGATCTCACGGTACCAAAAGCCCTTTCAGTGGCGGTTCCTGTGCCATAGCTATAAGTATCGCCTGTTGAAGATGAACCCGCATCTGTAGTGTAAGATGTATTGGCATTGGCACCCGTTTCCAGTAATTTCCACCCGGTAGGAAGTGTTGTTGAAGTTCCGGCTGTAGCCCTGAGTGTGTTAAAATTTTGTGTGGAAGCAGTAGCGGTTGTTGTAATAACTACCTGTGCATTTAAAGAAAAACAAAAAAATATACCAACTAAAAATAACAAAATGCTGCTTGTAGATGTAGAGGTTTTTTTCATAAATAGATTTTTTGAATCAGTAAGGACGCACTATTAATTAAACTGGCGAATTTTGTTTATACACATGGTGTGGAATAAAAGGGTAAATAAAAAATAATTATACTATAAGGTAAGGCCTATGAGTTGAGCCAGCCAAAAGTGATATTGAAAAGAAAATAAGCATCCGGTTTCAAAATGCATGGATCAGCGACCGGTCCATTTGTTACCTGGCCAGCGGTAAGCCCGTAATGATGCAGAGAAGCGTGGGATACAAAGGTGCCTGCTTTTATGGTGGAAAGGCTTTTGGGATGTCAGATGCAAATCCATTTGCCCTGCAGCGTATTGCGATGGGCCCCGATATAAATATGAGCGTTGTATTGTGATTAAGGTAGCTTAACCGGGAAAACTTAGGGAATATATTTTTTGTTATTAGTGGTTCTGTTTTTAAATTTTTGTATTCAAATAATTTAAAGTTTATACCGTTAGATCAACCTGCTGTATTATGCCTGATTGGCTGCGGACAAGGCGGCTTGTTTTGAAACCGGCTTTTAAGTTGTTGGACGGGTTTTTCTATTAATTTCCATGATACTAAACAAATTATTATCAAAAACAAAAAATGCTGAATAAACAGCCATGCCGGTTTAAATTGCGCAGGCATTGCACTATTATACAGTAGGTCAATATTCCAGGATGCAAATCTTCCGATGACCCAATTCCATAACTCAGGTATAAATAGATGATAGAGATAAACACCATAACTGATCTTCCCGATACGGATGAGCCATTTATTATTGAGGATATAATTCATGAAGCCGATATTATTTTTAAACAAACAGTAGTAAATGATGGCAATTGCAATCAGGGTGTGACTTGTTCTACGTGGTAACAAAGGATAATTAAAGACATCGAGGATAAACAATACCAGAATTATGGCAAAGATCCATTTAAATTTCGTTTGTATTTTTTCAATAGTTTCTGGCTGGTGTGCTATCAAATAAGATAACAGGCCTCCTGTTGCAAAAGCATCAAAACAGGTTGGAGTGAAAATTTCTACCCACCATCCTTTGGAAGTAAAGATATAATTTGAAGAAATACCGGTTAAAATAAAGAAAAGGATAAGGAAGGGCAAATGCCTTTTGTTAACCAGGATGATGAGCCAGGGCCAGAATATATAAAATTGTTCTTCGACTGCCAGCGACCATAAATGCGAAAGCCGGGCGGAGAAGAACTGTTCATTGTAATTGGTATTTCATCGAATTATATTTTTACGTCAAAAGGCTGGTGGGTTGAAATATTCACTCCAACCTGTTTTGATGCTTTTGCAAC